>NZ_JAGKSG010000029.1:0-64421 GCF_018119385.1 Massilia sp. AB1
CCCCCCCCCCCCGCCCCCGCGCCCCCCCCGCGGCGCGGGGGGGCGCCGGCACGCGCTTCCACGCCAGCCAGGCGCCCGCCAGCACCGCCGCGCCCAGCGCGCGCCCCAGCGCGACAAAGACCGGATTGAGCTCGGCCACCGCCATGCGCGTAAAGGGAATCGTCAGGCTGAAGATCGCGACACCAGCCAGGCCGAGCAGCATGCCGCGGGTCTCGTCGAAAGCGATGGGTCTGGCTGGACAGGTGGTGGCGGTGTTCATGAAATTCCTTGCAGTCTGGCTAACGGTAGGTCTATGCTATCCCGGCAAACCAGTACAGTCCCAGTACACTTGCGCACATACTTTTTGCACTGTGATGGCGAAATGACCAATACGCACCTACCCATGCTGCTGAGCCGTGAATCCGGCGAAGCGCTGGCCGACCAGATCGTCCGCTCGGTGGCCGCGCGCATCGACGAGCGCCTGCTGCGCCCCGGCGCACGCATGCCCTCGATCCGCCAGTTCGCCACGGCCCACGGCGTGTCGGCCTTCACCGTGGTGGCCGGCTACGACCGCCTGGTGGCCCAGGGCTACCTGGAATCGCGCCGCGGCGCGGGCTTCTTCGTGCGCGAGCGCGCGGTGGCCGAACAGCGCACACCCGCGCCGACGCCGGCCCGGGAGCGGGCGCCGGCGACGCTGGACGTGGCCTGGCTGATCCGCAGCATGTTCCGGCAAGCGCCGCTGCACCTGTCGCCCGGCGCCGGCGTGCTGCCCAGCGACTGGCTGGACGGCGCGGCGGTGGCCAACGCCTTGCGCGCGCTGAGCCGGCAGAACAGCAGCTCGCTCATGAACTACGGCGCGCCGCAGGGCTTCCTGCCGCTGCGCCAGCAGCTCCAGCTCAAGCTGGCCGAAATCGAGATCGAGGCCAGCCCGGAGCAGCTGGTGATGACGCTCGGCGTGACCCAGGCGCTGGACCTGGTGGCGCGCGAGTTCTGCCAGCCGGGCGACACGGTGCTGGTCGACGACCCGGCCTGGTTCCTGATGTTCGGCTCCTTCGCGGCGATGGGCCTGAAGGTGGTGGGCGTGCGGCGCCTGGCCGACGGCCCGGACATCGCCCAGCTGGCCCAGCTGGCCGAGCTGCACAAGCCGCGCCTGTTTGTCCTCAACTCCGTGCTGCACAATCCCAGTTCCACTTCGCTGTCGGCGGCCAAGGCCTTCCAGGTGCTGCGCCTGGCTGAGCAGCACGGCTTCACGGTGGTCGAGGACGACATCTACAGCGACCTGCACCCGGGCGGCGCCACGCGCCTGGCCGCGCTCGACCAGCTGCAGCACGTGATCTACCTGGGCGGCTTTTCCAAGTCGATGGCGGCCAACCTGCGCGTCGGCTACATCGCCACCTCGAGCGAGCGCGCCCAGCGCCTGGCCGACCGCAAGATGCTGGCCACGCTCACCACCAGCGACATCGGCGAGCGGGTCGTGTACAAGGTCCTGTCCGAAGGCCACTACCGCAAGCACCTGGACCGCATCCGCACCCGGCTCGACGCGGTGCGCCCGCGCGCCCTGCGGCGCCTGGAACAGCTGGGCATGCGGCCCGATCCCGCGCCGGCCGCCGGCATGTTCGTGTGGGTCGACGCCGGCCGCGACACCAACCTGCTGGCCGCCCAGGCAATGCAGGAAGAACTGCTGCTGGCGCCCGGCAGCCTGTTCTCGCCGAACCAGTTGCCGTCCACCTACATGCGCCTGAACGTGGCGACCTTGCAGGAGGAGGGCGTGTGGGCCTTCTTCGAAAAGGCCATGAAGCAGGCATGAAACATTTGCCGGTTTGCTTTCGGTGCCGAAATTCCTTTTGCGCAGGAAGCTATTGTGCAAATTTTGTTAGTCCGTCAACAATTTCATGTTGCCGGCCCTTGAAATTCTTACCCTTCGCCCAATATGCGCTCGGTCTGAATCAACCCTGACCACCATTCACGAGGAACAAGATGGCTGTCGCCGAAAAAGAAACCCTTGGCTTTCAAGCAGAAGTAAAGCAACTGCTGCAACTGATGATTCACTCCTTGTATTCGAACAAGGAGATCTTCCTGCGCGAACTCATTTCGAACGCATCCGACGCGGCCGACAAGCTGCGCTTCGAGGCGATCAACAACGACGCCCTGTACGGCAACGACCACGAACTGAAGATCAAGGTCCTGTTCGACAAGGACGCGAAGACCATCACCATCTCGGACAACGGCATCGGCATGAGCCGCGAAGAGGTGATCTCGCACCTGGGCACCATCGCCAAGTCGGGCACGAAGGAATTCTTCAGCAAGCTGTCAGGGGACCAGCAGCTTGATGCGGCCCTGATCGGCCAGTTCGGCGTGGGCTTCTATTCGGCCTTCATCGTGGCCGAGAAGGTGATCGTCCACACCCGCCGCGCCGGCGCCTTCGCATCGGAAGGCGTGCGCTGGGAGTCGACCGGCGAGGGCGACTACAGCGTCGAGCCGATCGAGAAGGTCAACCGCGGCACCGACATCATCCTGCACCTGCGCGCCGGCGAGGAAGACCTGCTGTCCGCATGGAAGCTCAAGTCCATCATCCGCAAGTACTCGGACCACATCTCGCTGCCGATCGTGATGCAGAAGGAAGAGTGGGACGAGGAGAAGAAGCAGACCGTCCTGAAGGACGAGTTCGAGACCGTCAACCAGGCCAGCGCGCTGTGGGCGCGCAGCAAGGCGGACATCACCAAGGAACAGTACGACGAGTTCTACAAGCACATCTCGCACGACTTCCAGGAGCCGCTGACCTACACCCACAACCGCGTCGAGGGCCGCAGCGAATACACCCAGCTGCTGTACGTGCCGAGCCACGCGCCGTTCGACCTGTGGGACCGCAACAAGCGCGGCGGCATCAAGCTGTACGTGAAGCGCGTCTTCATCATGGACGACGCCGAGCAGCTGATGCCGACCTACCTGCGCTTCATCAAGGGCGTGATCGACTCGGCGGACCTGCCGCTGAACGTCTCGCGCGAGATCCTGCAGGAGTCGCGCGACGTGCGCGTGATCCGCGAGGGCTCGACCAAGCGGGTGCTGGGCATGCTGGAAGAACTGGCGAACGCGGATGAGCAGGAAACCAAGGACAAGTACGTCACCTTCTGGAAGGAATTCGGCCAGGTGCTGAAGGAAGGCATCGGCGAGGACGCGACCAACAAGGACCGCATCGCCAAGCTGCTGCGCTTCGCCTCGACCGCGAACGAGTCGGATGAGCAGACCGTGTCTTTCGAAGACTACGCCAAGCGCATGAAGGAAGGCCAGGACAAGATCTACTACGTCACCGCCGACAACTACACCGCCGCGAAGAACAGCCCGCACCTGGAGATCTTCCGCAAGAAGGGCGTGGAAGTGCTGCTCATGACCGACCGCGTGGACGAGTGGATGCTGTCCTTCCTGAACGAGTTCGACGGCAAGGAGCTGGTGTCGGTCGCCAAGGGCGGCCTGGACCTGGGCGCGCTGGAAGACGAAGCGGAGAAGCAGGAACACGCCGAGACCGAGACCCAGTACAAGGAACTGGTCGAGAAGATGAAGGGCGCGCTGGGCGACAAGGCCAAGGACGTGCGCGTGACCTTCCGCCTGACCGATTCGCCGGCCTGCCTGGTGGCGGACGAAAACGAACTGTCGGGCAACCTGCTGCGCATGCTGAAGGCGGCCGGGCAGAATGCGCCGGAATCCAAGCCTATCCTCGAGATCAATCCGAATCACCCGCTGGTGATGCGCTTGAAGTACGAGGACGCGGCGGGGCAGCGCTTCGGCGACTGGTCGCATATCCTGTTCGACCAGGCGATGCTGGCGGAGGGCGGCAGCCTGACCGATCCGGCGTCGTTCGTGAAGCGCTTGAACGAGATGCTGCTGGCGACGACCAAGTAATTGGTGGTCAGCGGAGTGAAAGGCCGGGGCAGCGATGCTCCGGCTTTTTTATTGGTGTGCACCTAAACTTGGCCGGAACCTAAGTTCACATGAACACCAACAACCCGCCTCTCAAAGATGCCGCGTCTCTTGCGGCGGCGTCACCCAGTTGTCGTTGCGCCCGTCGAACACGCGCAGCGGCGCCGCCATCAGGTCCTCCACCGGCATGTCGTCCAGGCTGTTCACGGTAACGGCCACGAAAGGCCCCAGCGCGCTGGATTCTCCGGTCGAAAACAGATTGATGCCGCATTCGCCGCAGAAGTTGTGACCGTCGCGGCGCAGGTGGAAGCGGTATTCGCGCAGCGCTTCCCGGCCTTGCAGCAGGCGGAAGTGCGCGGCCGGCAGCTGCACCGCCCAGAAGCGCATCTTGGTACAGATGCTGCAGTTGCACTTGATAGTTCCGCGCGCCAGGTCGAAATCCGCCTCGTAGCGCACCGCGCCGCAATGGCAGCTGCCGTGATAGGTCTTCATGCCGCGCCTTGCCGCCAGCCGGCGCGGTCGATCTGGTAGACCGAGACCTCGCGCTCGTGCCAGGTCTCCACGCCCTTGTAGCGCATCCCGAGCTTCTGCATCACGCGCGCGGACGCGGCGTTCTCCGGATCGCAGACCGCGCACAGCAGCGGCGCGTCCAGCTCCTCGAAGGCGAAGCGCGCCATGCGCCGCGCAGCCTCGATCGCGTAGCCCTTGCCCCACTGGTCCTGGCGCAGGCGCCAGCCGATTTCGTGCGGGTTGGCGGGATCGTGCCCCAGGTTCTGGATGCAGCCGGCGCCCACCAGTTCGCCCGTCTCGCGGTCGAGGAAGCTCCACCACGAATAGCCGAACCGCTGCCAGCGCCCCTGCACGCGCTCGATCACGGCGCGGGTCTCCTCGGGCGTCTCGGCCGCTCCGGTGATGTAGCGCATCACGACCGGATCGCTGTTCAGCGTCCTCAGGCCTTCGTAATGGGCGGCGTTCATCGGCTCCAGCCGCAGCCGTTCGGTGGTCAAGACGGTCATTGCATCCTTTCGTTCATCTGCGCCACAGGCCCCAGCAGCGGCGCGGTTCCCTGATCGCGTCCCCAAGCACGTTGTACGCCGCGGCCACGCCGCACAGGACGAGGGTCATGCCCATCACCAGCGAGAAGGGCATGTGCATCCAGCGTCCGACGAAGGAAGCGAAGCCGAAAGGGCAGAGCATCAGCACGCTTCCAACGAAGAAGTAGAGATCGCGCTTCCAGGTGGTGGCCATCGTCACCTGTCCCCACAGCAGGACGGCGAACGGCGTAGCCAGCAACAGCGACACGACGACGCTGCCGGCCAGGTGCGCGCGCACGTTTTCCAGCGAGAGGTTGAACGCGACAGCGTACAAGAACACTCCCGCCACCGGCAGGTCACCCAGGCGCAGGGAGCACGGGCGCATGCGCGGACTACTGCGACACCTGGTCGCAGAACCCGGTCAGCAGCCGCTCGCCTTCCGGCCAGGCGCCGTGTCCGGATTCGGTGTTGACGTGTCCCGCCTTGCCGATGTCGACCAAGCGGCTGCCCCAGGCGCCGGCAAGCGCGCGCGAGCGCTCGGGCGTGGCGTAGGGATCGTCGCTGCTGGCCAGCACCATGCTGGGGAAGGGCAGCGGCTCCATGGGAACCGGCGCGAAGCCGTTCGGATCGACAGGATAGGAGGACGCTTCGACATCGCTCGGCGCCACCAGGAAGGCGCCGGCCACCTTGAGCGGCGAGCCGCAGCGCGCCCAGTGCGCCACCAGGATGCAGCCCAGGCTGTGGGCGACCAGGATGGGTGCGCCCTTGCAGGCGGCGACCGCGGCGTCGAGCTCGGCCACCCACTCGTCCTTTTCCGGATTGGTCCAGTCGCGGTGCTCCGCGCGCAGCCATTGCGGATAGCGCTCGCGCCACAGCGATTGCCAGTGGCGCGGACCGGAATTCCACAGGCCGGGCACGATCAGTACGTCACACTTCATCTTCCCTCCAGCGAGAAAAATCATTCGAGCCGGCCGCCGCTGGGCGCCACCTTGCCGCCCGCAAGCTGGAACAGCCGCTCGAAAGGCGCGCGGAAGCTGTCCTTGCGCTGCTCGGTCAGCATCCCCAGCACCCAGGTCGCCACGGCCACCGCCACGGCCGCCGCGATCCAGTCGGCCGGGCTGGCGGCATGGTGCGGATACAGCGCGGGCCAGGCGGCCAGCACCAGCGCATGCGACAGGTAGAGCGTGAAGGTGTACGACGCCAGCCGGCGGATCGGCCTTGCCATTCTTATCATAACCTCGAATCCGGCATGGCGTGCGCAGGCGAAGTTGAGGCAGACAATCACGGCGACCGCATAGTCGGCCAGGAAGCGGTCCGCATTCCCGAGCGGGAAGGCTTGGGCGAGCGTCCAGGAGCGGCCGATCAGGCGCAGCTGCAGTTCGGCATTGCTCAGCTCATAGGCCGCCAGCAACGCGATGCTGAGCACCCAGCCGATGCGTGCGAGCGTGCGCGGCATGGTGTGCCGCGCCTGCCAGTGGTAGAGCAGCACGCCGCTCAGCCACACCGGCAGCAGCAGCCACAGCTTGATGCCCATGATGGCCAGCACCAGCGCGCCCACGGCCAGGCGCGCCGCGCCGCGCATGTAGGACACGACGCCGAACAGGACGTAATACCAGGCTTCGTAATTCAGCGACCACCAGGGCGCAAGCAATGGCGGCACTTCGGACAGGGTCCACACGTCGCCCAGGAACAGCAGGTGGAAAGGAATGTACAGGTAGGGCCTGGTCAGCCGGTAATCTTGCGACAGGTCCATGCCGCCCGCGCCGTGCTGCAGGGCGGCGGCCGCGAAGGCCAGCAGCAGTACCGGCAGCGCCACCGAGTACAGGCGCGCGCAGCGGGCGACCACGTAGTCGCGCGCGGTCGGGCGGCGCTGGTGGGTGGTATAGGCAATGACGAAGCCGGACAGCACGAAGAAGGCGACCACCGCTTCGCGCCCCAGCATGGTCAGCTGTCCGGCCCACGGCGCCTGCAGGATCCCGAGCTGGGCGAAATGCATCGCCACCACGGCCAGCGCCGCGAGAAAGCGGACCAGGTCGAGGTAGATCGAGAATGCGCGGTCGAGGGAAGGGGCGGCGCCCATGGCGATGTGATTGGTTGCAACAATCTCATCATAGTAGAGCCGTTGGCGGCTTGGCGCAACGCAGAGCGCCGCGCCAAGGCGTCATAGAAAACGCGACTTTACAGCTCGGTGCGCAGGGCGAACAGCTCAGGGAACAGCACCACGTCGAGCATCTTGCGCAGATAGCTCACGCCCGCCGTGCCGCCGGTGCCGGTCTTGAAGCCGATGATGCGCTCCACCGTGCTCACGTGACGGAAGCGCCAGAAGCGGAAGGCGGTCTCCATGTCCACCAGCTTTTCGGCCAGCTCGTACAGCGCCCAGTGGTGCTCGGTGTCCTTGTAGACTTCCAGCCAGGCGGCCTTGACGCTGTCGTTCATGCGGGTCGGCTCGGCCCAGTCGCCGTTGAGGCGATCTGCATCGATCTTCAGGCCGCTGCGCGCCAGCAGCATCACCGCTTCGTCGTACAGCGAAGGCGCATGCAGCTCGCGCTCCAGCAGCGCGTGGGCTTCCGGCGACTTCTCGTGCACCGCGAGGAGATTGCGGTTCTTGTTCCCCAGGATAAACTCGAGTTCCCGGTACTGGAGGGACTGGAAGCCCGAGGATGCGCCCAGGTAGGGGCGGATCGCCGTGTATTCGGGCGGCGTCATGGTGGCCAGCACGTCCCAGGCATGCACCAGCTGGTCCATGATGCGCGCCACCCGGGCCAGCATCTTGAAGGCCGGCGGCAGGTTGTCTTCCCTGATGTGGCGGCGCACGGCCTGCAGCTCGTGCAGCATCAGCTTGATCCACAGCTCGCTGGTCTGGTGCTGGACGATGAACAGCATCTCGTTGTGGTTGGGCGAGAGCGGGTGCTGGGCCGTCAGGATCTGGCCCAGGCCCAGGTAGTCGCCGTAGCTCATGGACTCCTTGAAGTCCATCTTGGCGCCGTGCCACTCGGCGCCGGCTGGTTTGGTCTTGTCGTTCATGCGTGTGTTCTCACGTGACGGCGCTGCGCTCGGCGGCAATATCGTAGGAGGCCTGGTCCAGGATGTCCTTCAGGATCTCCACCGCGTCCCAGACGTCGGCGAAGCTGGTGTACAGCGGCGTGAAGCCGAAGCGCATGATGTGCGGTTCGCGGTAGTCGCCGATCACGCCGCGCGCGATCAGCGCCGCCATCACTGCGTAGCCGTGCGGATGGGTGAAGCTCACCTGGCTGCCGCGGCGCGCGTGCTCGCGCGGCGTCACGAGTTCGAGCGGATGGGCGGCGCAGCGGCTTTCCACCAGTTCGATGAACAGGTCGGTCAGGGCCAGCGACTTGGCGCGCAGTGCGTCCATGCTCGTGGCTTCGAAGATCTCCAGGCCGCATTCGACCATGGCCAGCGAGACTACCGGCTGAGTACCGCACAGGGCGCGGCCGATGCCTTCGCAAGGCGAGAAAGCCGGCGCCATCGCGAAGGGCCGGGCGTGGCCCCACCAGCCCGAGAGCGGATGGTTGAACCGGGCCTGGTGGCGCTGCGGCACCCAGATGAAGGCCGGGGCGCCCGGACCGCCGTTCAGGTATTTATAGGTGCAGCCGACCGCGAAGTCGGCTTGCGCCGCGTGCAGGTCGAGCGGGACGGCGCCGGCCGAGTGGGCCAGGTCCCAGACCACCAGCGCGCCCTGCGCATGGGCGTGGCGGGTCAGGGCCGCCATGTCGTGCTGGTAGCCGGTGCGGTAGTTCACGTGGGTGAGCATCAGGACCGCGCAGTCGCCGTCCACGGCCGCCGGGATTTCGTCGACGCTGTCGACCAGGCGCACGGTGTAGCCGCGCTCCAGCCAGTTGGCCAGCCCTTCGGCCATATAGATATCGGTCGGGAAGTTGCTGCGCTCGGTGACGATGACGCGGCGCTGCGCTGTCTCGCCTTGCGCCTGGAGGTGCAGGGCTGCGGCCAGGGCCTTGAACAGGTTCAGCGAGGTGGTGTCGGTGACCGCCACTTCGCCGGCGCGGGCGCCGATGAGCGGAGCAAGGCGGTCGCCCAGGCGCTTGGGCATGTCGAACCAGCCGGCGGTGTTCCAGCTCTTGATCAGGTCGACGCCCCATTCCTGGGCCACGACCTGCTGGGCGCGGGCCAGTGCGGCCTTGGGGCGGGCGCCGAGCGAGTTCCCGTCCAGATAGATGACGCCGGGCGGCAGCTCGAAGCGTTCGCGCAGGGAGGCCAGCGGGTCGGCCGCATCGCGGGCCAGGCAATCGGCGCGGGTAAGTTGGGTCATACGGATTCCTTCGGGGGGAGGGCGCGCAGGATGGCGCGCACGGGGCTGGCATCCATGCCGGCGAATTTCAGGGGCAGGGCGATCAGCTCGTAGTCGCCCTCGGGGACCTCGTCCAGCACCACGCCCTCCAGGATAGCCATGCGGTTCGCGCGCACGGCGTGGTGGGCGTCGAGGGTCTTGGAGTCTTGCGGGTCGAGCGAGGCGGCGTCGGTGCCGACCAGGACCACGCCGCGGCTGGCGAGCAGCTCGATGGCGGCCGGGGTGATGGCGGCGAAGCCGGGATCCCACTCGGTCTGGGGAGCGCGCGCGTAAGTACGCAGCAGCACGCGCGGCGGTACGCCGTCCAGGCGGCCGGCCAGGTCGGCCGCGTCCACGGCGCGGGCGCCGATGCAGTGGATCACGCGGCAGGGACCGAGGTAGGGCGCCAGGCCGACCTGGTCGATGCTGGCGCCTTCCGGATCGTAGTGGGAAGGGGCATCCGTATGCGCGCCCAGGTGGGTGCTCATGGTCATGCGGCTGACGTGGACCGGGCAGCCGTTCCCGATCTGCCAGGTGGGGCCGGCCTCGAATGGCGTGTCGCCGGGCCAGACCGGGATGCCGGCCGAGATCGTCGGGCTGATATCCCAGAGTTGCGGAGCTTCCATGCGTACCCTCGTGGAAAAGATTGAAGCTTCAAGTAAATGCCTAGCCTCGCAGTGTAGCAAGTTCCGGCCCCGGCCGCCGGGCTCGATGCCGTTTTGCCAACACTTTTATGCAAGCAAAAAAAAATCAAAAATTTTTTGTGCCGGCCCTAAAGTTCCCCGAAAGCCGTCCGATAACGATCTCAGATAGGCAGCAATGGGTCGAAAAAAATTTTCAAAACACCCTAAAGTTCCTTCCCGATGCGCCGATAACGATAGGGAAGGGACAACAAAGGGCGAAAAAATTTTCAAAACAAGCCTAAAGTTTCCCTAAAGCCTGACGATAACGTGTCAGGGATGCGACAGATCAAGTCTGACGCGACTCACAATTCAGGGTGTTTTCCAGCACCGTCTCCATCCCCTTCTTCATAGGGGAATCAGAGTGATTCGGAAGGGTTTGTCAGACAAACTCCTACGGGTCATGTCCGTCGTTCGCGGACGAAAAATACAGCGTTTCTCCGATTTCTAAAAAGTTGCCCCACGGCGAGAATCTATCTCAACGGCAACACACAAGTCGCCGGTTCAACGAACGAACGGAGAGAGAAAATGACTGCGAACGACATGATGGCTGAAATTCGTGATGCTAACCTGAGCTACCTGATGCTGGCCCAGCAGATGATCCGCGCCGACAAGGTCACCGCAATCTTCCGTCTCGGCATCTCGGCCGACATCGCCGACCTGATCGAAGGCATGAGCAACGCCCAGATCCTGAAACTGGCAGGCGGCAATATGATGCTGGCCCGCTTCCGCTTCGACGACACCGCCATCCTGGGCATGCTGACCAGCCACACCAAGGAGCGCAGCCTGGCCCAGTCGCACGCCGCCATCCTGATGGCCGGCCAGCCGGTCGAAGAGATCGTATAATCCGCAGTACGGCCTGTCGAGGCCGGTTGTTGAACAGGCCGCGGAGCAGTCATGAGCAAAAAAAGCGTCGTATCGGAAGCCCAGGAAATCCAGCTGGCGATCGAGCTGATCAACCTCGGCGCCCGGCTCCAGCTGCTCGAGACCGAAGTCTCCCTGTCGCGCGAACGCCTGCTCAAGCTGTACAAGGAACTCAAGGGTGTCTCTCCACCCAAGGGCATGCTGCCGTTCTCCACGGACTGGTTCCTGACCTGGCAACCGAATATCCATTCCTCGCTCTTCATCAATATCCATAACTTCCTGGTCGAACATGCCGGCGCTACCGGCATCCAGGCGGTGATGAAGGCCTACAAGCTCTACCTCGAACAAATGCCGCCCGAACCGGGCGAAGAGCCGCTGCTGTCGCTGACCCGCGCCTGGACCCTGGTGCGCTTCTTCCAGAGCGGCATGCTGGTGCTCGTGCCTTGCAGTAAATGCAAGGGCAAGTTCATCGTCAATTCCCTGGACCTGAACGCCGATTACCAGTGCGGTCTGTGCCATATGCCTTCGCGTGCGGGCAAGACCCGCAAGGCCAAGGATGCGGCGAATTCGCAGCAGGCCTGATCCGGCTGCGTGAACCGCATCCTGCGCGCGCCGGCGGTCCAGGCGCTTCTTCTCCAGGTTGCCGCTTTCCCGCCGACCCTGGCCGCCGTCTACCTGCTTGCGCGCGCCGGATTCAAGCCTGACTATCTCCACGCCGCCCTGGTCCAGGGCTTGTTCGCCGCCGGCCTGACCTGGTGGCGCGGCCTGGCCAGCTGGTGGCGGGCGATCCAGTTCGCTTTTCCCCTGGCGCTGCTCGGCGCCGGCCGCCTGGCCATCCCGCCCGGTGTCTTCCTGGGCCTCTTCCTCTTTCTATTACTGCTGTACTGGTCGACCTACCGCACCCAGGTGCCGTATTACCCGTCCGGCCGCAAGGTCTGGGATGCCGTGGCCCAAGCGCTGCCGCAGGGCAGGGCGGTCAGGGTGATCGATATCGGCAGCGGCCTGGGCGGCCTGGTGCTGGACCTGCAGCGCCGCCGGCCCGAATCGCGCTTCGAGGGCATCGAGCTGGCGCCCTTGCCCTGGCTGGCCAGCCTGCTGCGCGCGAAACTGGCCCGCAGCCCGGCCCGTTTTATCCGCGGCGACTACGAGCAGCTGGATTTCGGCGCTTACGACGCCGTATTCGCCTACCTGTCTCCCGCCGCCATGCCGGCCCTGTGGAACAAGGCCGCGCGCGAGATGCGGCCCGGCTCTGTACTTTTTAGTTACGAATTCGTCATCGCCGACCGTCCACCGAGCCGTATTGTCACTCCGTACAGAGAGGGGCCGAAGCTCTACCAATGGGACTTTTAGGCGACAAAGCACAGTGAAATAGGGCTGTTTTACTTGCCCGTAGGCCATTCTCAAGCTATTGTAGTTCCCTAGGTAAATATTTTCTTAAATCACTGTTTTTGATGTGTGGGAATGGTGATTTAGGCATTTTCGGAGTGGAATTCCCTTGCTAGTCATTATTGGTTACATCGTCGTCTGCGCTTCCGTGTTCGGCGGCTTCGCCCTGAGTGGCGGCCACCTGGCATCGCTGTTCCAGCCGCTCGAGCTGCTGATGATCGGCGGCGCCGCGGTCGGCGCATTCTTTGTCGGTAACAATGGCAAGTCGATCAAGGCCACGATGAAGGCCTTCCCGACCATCTTCAAGGGTTCCCACTACACCAAGGACATGTACATGGAGCTGATGGCGCTCCTGTTCGACGTGCTGTCCAAGGTCCGCAAGGAAGGCCTGATGTCGATCGAAGGCGACATCGAGCAGCCGGAAGCCTCGCCCCTGTTCTCGAAATACCCGGCGGTGCTGGCCGACCACCATATCGTGGAATTCATGACCGACTACCTGCGCCTGATGGTGTCGGGCAACATGGACGCCTTCCAGATCGAAAACCTGATGGACAACGAGATCGAGACCCACCACCACGAAGGCGCGGTCCCGGCCCACGTGATCGCCAAGCTGGGCGACGGCCTGCCGGCCTTCGGTATCGTGGCGGCGGTGATGGGCGTGGTGCATACCATGGAATCGGTGGGCATTCCGCCGGCCGAGCTGGGCATCCTGATCGCGAAAGCGCTGGTCGGTACCTTCCTGGGTATTCTGCTGGCCTATGGCTTCGTCGGTCCGCTGGCGAGCGTGCTGGAACAGAAGCTGGAAGAGTCGACCAAGATGTTCCAGTGCGTGAAGGTCACCCTGCTGGCCAGCCTGAACGGCTACGCCCCGGCCCTGGCCGTCGAATTCGGCCGCAAGGTGCTGTACTCGACCGAGCGCCCGAGCTTCGCCGAACTCGAAGAGCACATCAAGAAGAAGAAGTAAGCGCACGATGGCTCAGCATTCCAATCACATGAACGCGGGAGGTGCGCATGGCTGACGACGGCATGCGCCCCATCGTCGTCAAGCGCATCAAGAAGGTGGCCGGCGGCCACCACGGCGGTGCGTGGAAGATCGCGTACGCCGACTTCGTGACCGCGATGATGGCCTTCTTCCTGCTCATGTGGCTGCTGGGCTCCACTTCGAAGGGCGACCTGGAAGGCATCTCGGAATTCTTCAAGAATCCGCTCAAGGTGGCGATGCAGGGCGGCTCGGGTTCGGGCGACTCCTCGTCCGTGATCAAGGGCGGCGGCACCGACCTGACCCGCCGCAACGGCCAGGTCAAGAAGGGCGACATCGACCCGACCTCGAAGACCTACGACCTGCAGGCCGCCAAGGCCGCGCTCGAGCGCCAGGAAGCCGTGCGCCTGGAGTCGCTGAAGGCCAAGATCGAATCGATCATCGAGGTCAACCCGCTGCTCAAGAAGTACAAGAACCAGCTGCTGCTCGACATCACCAGCGAAGGCTTGCGCATCCAGATCGTGGACGAGAAGAACCGTCCCATGTTCGCGCTGGCCAAGGCCGAGCTGCAGCCCTACACCCGCGAGATCCTGCACGTGATCGGCATGGTGCTCAACGAGGTGCCCAACAAGGTCGGCCTGTCGGGCCATACCGACTCGACCCCGTATTACAGCGAGGCGGGCTACAGCAACTGGGAATTGTCGGCCGACCGCGCCAACGCCTCGCGCCGCGAGATGGTGCAGGGCGGCCTGGGCGAAGACAAGGTGCTGCGCGTGGTGGGACTGGCCTCGGCCGCCCATCTGGACCGCAAGGACCCGTTCAACCCGATCAACCGGCGCATCAGCATCATCGTGATGAACAAGCGCACTGAAGAAGCGGTCATGCGCGACGCGGCCACCCTCGAGGTGCCGGCGCAGGATGCCCAGACCGCGGCGGCCAGCACGGCAGCCGCTGTTGCCAAGTAGCCCGGCCAGGACTGGAGGACTAGAATGACAAGAAAAAAGATACTCGGATCGCACGTGAAGCGCCTGCTGTCGGGCGTGTCCGTCCACGGGCGCCGGCATCTGAACGAGGTCGAGACCGACCTGCTGCAGACCGAATTGCTGCTCGAGGAAGCCATCGACAAGCTGACCGGCAGCTTCATGGCCATCCACTCGGCCGTCGGTTCGCGCCAGGAGACGATCAACCGCCTGCTGGCGGGCGACACCCCGAGCCCGGAGGACAGCGAGAAGCTGTCCGCGATGTCGGGCGAGATCGGCCAGCACGTGAACTCGGCGATTACGAGCATGCAGTTCCAGGACATGACCAGCCAGCTGCTGGACCGCACGCTCAAGCGCGTCGCCGGCCTGCGCGATTTCCTCGGCACGCTCAGCGAACATGGCGCCGACATCGCACCGGAAACGGACAGCGAGGAAATCGTGGAACGGCTGGGCAAGGTCAGCATGGCGCTGGCCATCCAGTCGCTCGAGCTGCGCAGCATGCTGCGCAAGTCGGTCGAGCAGCGGCATCTCGAAAGCGGCGACATCGAACTGTTCTGAGTTCGGCGAACCCCTCAACCCATTATTTGAAGACCGGCGCAGTCCGGACATAAAACAGCAGGAGCAAAAATGGCAAAAACGATTCTCGCGGTCGACGATTCCAGTTCGCTGCGCCAGATGGTGGCCTTCAGCCTCAAGGCTGCCGGCTACAACGTGGTGGAAGCCGTCGACGGCCAGGATGGCCTCGACAAGGCGAAGCTGCAGGCCGTCGACCTGGTCCTCACCGACCAGAACATGCCGCGCATGGACGGCCTGGCGCTGATCAAGACCCTGCGCACCTTGCCGACCTACGCCAAGACGCCGATCCTGATGCTGACCACCGAATCGTCCGACGAGATGAAGGCCAAGGGCCGCGCCGCCGGCGCCAACGGCTGGC
This sequence comes from Massilia sp. AB1, assembly GCF_018119385.1. Taxonomy (NCBI): domain Bacteria; kingdom Pseudomonadati; phylum Pseudomonadota; class Betaproteobacteria; order Burkholderiales; family Oxalobacteraceae; genus Massilia; species Massilia sp. AB1. The sequence continues at coordinate 15,058 of NZ_JAGKSG010000029.1, forward strand.
TGGTCAAGCCTTTCGATCCGCAGCGCCTGATCGAGGTGGTCAAGAAAGTGATCGGCTGATGCGCCTCGGCGCATCGCTTAACCGTCCGGACTGACATATGACCATCGACATCAGCCAGTTTTACCAGGTCTTTTTCGACGAAGCAGAGGAACTGCTCGCCGAAATGGAGCGGCTGCTGCTGGGCGTCGATGTTGCCGCGCCCGACGCGGAAGACCTGAATGCGATCTTCCGTACGGCCCACTCGGTCAAAGGCGGCGCCTCGACCTTCGGGCTGACCGACATGAGCGAAGTGACCCACGTGCTGGAGTCGCTGCTCGACCGCATCCGCAAGGGCGAGATGGCCCTGACCTCGAACCACGTGGACGCCTTCCTGGCCGCCAAGGACAGCCTCAAGATGCTGCTCGACGGCCACCGCCACGGCGCGGCCGTGGACCAGGAAGCGGTGGCCAACGTGCGCATGGTGCTGCACGACCTGGCCGAAGGCCTGGTGCCGCACGCGCCGGTGGTCGCGCCGTCCTTCCTGACCGCGGAGACCAAGGCGCACCACCCGACCGAGGGCGCGCACCGCTACAAGATCGAGTTGCCCGACGTGGCGCAGCGCGACGTCAACGCGCTGGTCGACGAGCTGGGCCTGATGGGCCGCGTCAAGGTGACGCCGCTCGACGGCGGGCGCAGCGCCATCATCATCACCACGCACGAGAGCCTGGACGACATCATCGCGATCTGCTCCTTCGTCCTCAACCCGGACGACCTCAAGATCTTCGAGGCGCCGGCCCTGACGCCGGAGCAGCGCGCCATCGAGGCCGCCGAGCGCAAGCGCATCGAGGACGGCCAGGGCTACGGCTTCTTCGACTTCGACGACGAGGCAGCGGGCGCCCAGCAGGAAGACGAGCTGTCCGACGACGAGCGCGGCTACGGTTTCTTCCAGCCGATCGAGCAGATCCGCGCGCAGGCCGGCATCGTGGCCGAGGCCGCGCCTGCGCCAGTCGCGCCGCAGCGCCCGGACCCGATCGAAGTATCGGAACTGGCGGCCGAGAAGAAGGCCGCCACCAGGAAGGATGCGCAGGGCGAATCCTCGTCGATCCGCGTCTCGGTCGAGAAGGTCGACCAGCTGATCAACCTGATCGGCGAGCTGGTGATCACCAACGCCATGCTCGAGCAGCGCAGCAGCAACCTGGATCCGATCGGGCACGAGCGCCTGATGTCCTCGATCAGCCAGCTGGGCCGCAACACCCGCGAGCTGCAGGAAGCCGTCATGTCGATCCGCATGATGCCGATGGACTTCGTGTTCTCGCGCTTCCCGCGCATGGTGCGCGACCTGGCCAGTAAGCTGGGCAAGAAGGTCGACTTCATCACCCATGGCGCCGCGACGGAACTGGACAAGGGCCTGATCGAGCGCATCGTCGATCCGCTCACCCACCTGGTGCGCAATTCCATCGACCACGGCATCGAAATGCCGGCGGCGCGTGTCGCCAGCGGCAAGTCGGAAGCAGGGCGCCTGTTCCTGTCGGCCGGCCACCAGGGCGGCAACATCGTGATCGAAGTGGCCGACGACGGCGGCGGCCTGAATCGCGAACGCATCCTGGCCAAGGCCGCCCAGAACGGGCTGGCCGTGTCCGAGAACATGAGCGACTCGGAAGTCTGGCAGCTGATCTTCGCGCCGGGCTTCTCGACCGCCGAGCAGGTGACCGACGTGTCGGGGCGCGGGGTCGGCATGGACGTCGTCAAGCGCAACATCACGCAAATGGGCGGCACGGTCGACATCCGCTCGGCGCGCGGCTTCGGCACCACGATCTCGATCTCGCTGCCGCTGACCCTGGCGATCCTGGACGGCATGTCGATCCGCTGCGGCGACGAGATCTACATCCTGCCGCTGTCCTTCGTGGTCGAGTCGCTCCAGCCTCTGCCTTCCGACGTGCGCGAGATCGCCGGCCGCGGCCGCGTGCTCAAGGTGCGCGGCGAATACCTGCCGCTGATCCCGCTGTACCAGATGTTCGGCGTCACTCCGCGCATCACCGATCCCTGCGAAGGCATCGTGGTGATCCTCGAGACCGAAGGCCGCAAGGCGGCCCTGTTCGTGGACGAACTGGTGGGCCAGCAGCAGGTGGTGGTGAAGAACCTGGAAGCGAATTACCGCAAGGTGGCGGGCATCTCCGGCGCCACCATCATGGGCGACGGCGGCGTCGCCCTGATTCTCGACGTTGCCGCGCTGGTGCGTTCTTCGCGCCAGCTGGCGGACGACCCCGTCGTTCTACAACAATCTTGACCCTGACTTGAAAAAAAGGACCTGAACATGTCTAACGTACAGACCAACAAACCGGCCGACGGGACCGCGCGCGACGGCGCAGGCAGCGAATTCCTGGCATTCAAGCTGGGCGCCGAGGAATACGGCATCGACATCCTGAAGGTGCAGGAAATCCGCGGCTACGAAGCCGTGACCCGCATCGCCAACGCTCCCGAATTCATCAAGGGCGTGATCAACCTGCGTGGCATCATCATCCCTGTGGTGGACATGCGCATCAAGTTCAAGCTGGGCACCCCGGTGTACGACCAGTTCACCGTGGTGATCATCCTGAACATCGGCGGCCGCATCATGGGCATGGTCGTGGACAGCGTGTCCGACGTGACCACCCTGACCCCGGACCAGGTCAAGCCGGCCCCGGAAATGGGCACCGCCTTCAATTCCGAGTACATGATCGGCCTGGGCACGGTGGACGAGCGCATGCTGATCCTGGTCGACATCGACAAGCTGATGTCGTCCAGCGAAATGGGCCTGATGGACAAGATCGCGGCCTAAGCAGGACAGCAAGGCACGGAGCACAACACCGGCCGTCCCGCCATGCGGGCAGGCCGGTCAACGAGACAAGAGGCAGGCAAAGTGCCGCAGCAAAAAGCAGACACCGTCAAGGAGTTCGATTTCACGCGCCGTGACTTCGAACGCGTGCGCGCGCTGATCTACCAGCGCGCGGGCATCTCGCTGGCCGACAGCAAGCAGGAGATGGTCTACAGCCGCCTGGCGCGGCGCCTGCGCGCGACCGGCATCCAGTCCTTCGGGCGCTACCTGGACGACCTGGAAGCGGGGCGCATGGCGTCCGAGTGGGAGTCGTTCACCAACGCGCTGACCACCAACCTGACCTCCTTCTTCCGCGAGGCCCACCACTTTCCGCTGCTGGCCGAGCACCTGCTGGCCTTGCACAAGCGCGAGCGCCGCACCCTGACCGTGTGGTGCTCGGCCGCCTCCACCGGCGAAGAACCGTATTCGATCGCGATGACGGCCTGCGAGGCCTTCAACACCCTGACGCCGCCGGTGCAGATCGTCGCCACCGACATCGACACCAACGTGCTGGCCACCGGCGCCAACGCGGTCTACCCGATGGAGCGCGTGGACAAGCTCGATACCGCGCGCCTGAAGCGCTTCTTCCTGAAAGGGAAGGGCGGCCACGAAGGCATGGCGCGCGTGCGCCCGGAGCTGCGCAACCTGGTCAGCTTCAAGCAGCTCAACCTGCTGGCCGACGGCTGGCCGGTGGAAGGGCCCTTCGATGCGATCTTCTGCCGCAACGTGATGATCTACTTCGACAAGGATACCCAGCGCAAGATCCTCAGCCGCTTCGTGCCGCTGATGAAGCGCGACGCGCTGCTGTTCGCCGGGCATTCCGAGAATTTCCTGTACGTGTCGGACTCGCTGCGCCTGCGCGGCAAGACCGTGTATGAGCTGGACCAACGGGGCGCCTGATCCCCACTAGGTGAATCACCATGAACAGCCAGTTCGCCACCAACGTCTATTACGACCGCACCTTCGACGTCGAAGCGGCCAAGATCCTGCCGGGCGAGTACTACTACACCGGCAAGAACATGCTGATCGTGACGGTGCTCGGCTCCTGCGTGTCGGCCTGCATCCGCGACCGGCTCACTGGCCTGGGCGGCATGAACCACTTCATGCTGCCGGACGGCGGCGACGCCTCCAGCCCGGTGTCGGCCTCGATGCGCTACGGGAGCTTCGCGATGGAGGTCCTGATCAACGACCTGCTCAAGGCGGGCGCGCGGCGCGAGCACCTGGAAGCCAAGGTGTTCGGCGGCGGCGCGGTGCTGCGCGGCTTCTCGGCCATGAACGTGGGCGAGCGCAACGCGGCCTTCGTGACCCAGTTCCTCAAGACCGAGCGCATTCCGGTGCTGGCCGAGGACCTGAACGACATCTACCCGCGCAAGGTGTATTTCTTCCCCAAGACCGGCAAGGTGCTGGTGAAGAAGCTGATGCAAACCCAAAACGATACGCTGGCGAAGCGCGAGCTCGATTACGCCAAGCGACTCAAGGTCGAGCCGGTCGGCGGCGACATCGATCTGTTTTGATCTGAAAGGGACGAACAATGAAGACCAAGGTGCTGATTGTCGACGACTCCGCACTGATCCGCAGCGTGATGAGCGAGATCGTCAACTCCCAGCCCGACATGGAAGTCGTGGCCACCGCCCCCGATCCGCTCGTCGCGCGCGAACTGATCAAGAAGCACAATCCGGACGTGCTGACCCTGGACGTCGAGATGCCGAAAATGGACGGCCTCGACTTCCTGGAAAAGCTGATGCGCCTGCGCCCGATGCCGGTGCTGATGGTGTCCTCGCTGACCGAGCGCGGTTCGGAAATCACGATGCGCGCGCTGGAACTGGGCGCGGTCGACTTCGTGACCAAGCCCAAGCTGTCGATCCAGACCGGGATGCGCGAGTATGCCGACATGATCGCCGACAAGATCCGGGCCGCCGCGCGCGCCCGCATCGCCCCGCGCAAGGCCCAGCCGGCGGCGCCCGGCGCGCCCCTGTCGGCCCTGCGCAGCCCGCTGATTTCGTCTGAGAAACTGATCATCATCGGCGCCTCGACCGGCGGCACCGAGGCGATCCGCGAATTCCTGATGCAGATGCCCTCGGACTGCCCGGGCATCCTGATCGCCCAGCACATGCCGGAAGGCTTCACGTCCTCCTTCGCCAAGCGCCTGGATTCGCTGTGCAAGATCAGCGTGATCGAGTCGCAGGGCAACGAGCGCGTGCTGCCGGGCCACGCCTACATCGCCCCCGGCCACTCGCACCTGCTGCTGACCCGTTCGGGCGCCAACTACATGACCCGCATCGAGCAGTCGCCGCCCGTGAACCGCCACCGCCCCTCGGTGGACGTGCTGTTCCGTTCGGCTGCGCAGGCCGCCGGCAAGAATGCGGTTGGTGTTATCCTGACCGGCATGGGGAAGGACGGCGCCGCCGGCATGCTGGAAATGCGCCAGGCCGGCGCCTGGAACGTCGCCCAGGACGAGGCGACCTGCGTCGTGTTCGGCATGCCGCGCGAAGCGATCGCCATCGGCGCGACCCACGAAGTGGGACCGCTGCAGGCCTTGCCGCGCATGGTCATGGACCAACTGGCGGCCCAAGGCAGCCGGGCGTTGCGCGTTTGATCCGCACGAGCTGCTTTTCAGACCATTTTATCGCCGTAGGGCAACAAAAATGCTATTCTTGAGCCTGTAAAAGTGCAGCGCTTACCATCTAACCAGAGTAAAGATTCAAACGGAGTAATTCATGGCTGATCCAAAGATGCGTTTTTTGGTTGTTGACGATTTCTCGACGATGCGCCGCATCGTGCGGAATCTGTTGAAGGAACTGGGTTATGCCAACGTCGACGAAGCCGAAGATGGCGTGATGGCGCTGGCTAAGCTGCGCAGCGAGCAGTTCGACTTCGTGGTGTCGGACTGGAACATGCCGAACATGGACGGCCTGACCATGCTGCAAAACATCCGTGCCGATCCCGCACTGGCCAAGCTGCCGGTGCTGATGGTGACCGCGGAAGCCAAGAAGGAAAACATCATCGCCGCCGCCCAGGCGGGCGCCAGCGGCTACGTGGTCAAGCCCTTCACGGCCGCGACCCTGGACGAAAAGCTGAACAAGATCTTCGAAAAACTCGACAAAGCCGGAGCCTGAGATGCTTGAGCAGAACGCCGACCAGGGCTCCCACGAGGAGGTCCTGAGCCGGATCGGCCACATGACCCGCGCGCTGCATGAAAGCCTGCGCGGGCTGGGCCTCGACAAGCTGATCGAAAAGGCCGCCAGCGACATCCCGGACGCGCGCGACCGCCTCGACTACGTGGCGCGCCTGTCCGAGCAGGCCGCCAAGAAGGTGCTGGACGCGACCGACACCGCCTCGCCGCTGCAGGACGCCATCGAGACCCGCTCGGCCGAACTCGGCAAGAGCTGGCAAGCCCTGATCGACAATGGCGCAAGCGAAGCCGACTGGCGCGCGCTGGCCGCGCGCACCATCGCCTCGCTCGACGAGTCGCGCGCCGCGGCGGTGACCACGCGTGGCGAGCTGATGAACATCATGATGGCCCAGGACTTCCAGGACCTGACCGGCCAGGTGATCGGCCGCATCACGGGCATCGCCCAGAACCTCGAGAAGCAGCTGGTGCAGGTCCTGATCGACTTCGCCCCCAGCGAAATCAAGCGCGAACTGGATAATGGCCTGCTGAACGGCCCGCAGATCAATCCGGAAGGCAGGAGCGAAGTCGTGGCCGACCAGGGCCAGGTCGACGATCTGCTGGACAGTCTCGGATTCTGAGCGCCGCGCCGCGCAACTTTGCAGGAGCAAGGGTAGTCATACCATTGGTTGATCCCACCACGGCGCATCATGCATCAAACAAACTTCATCGTTCGTGAACCGCTGCTGGATCCCAAGCAGCGCGTCATCGGCTACGAACTCTCGTGGCAACAGCAGGCCGGCCAAGCCGTGACCGACCAGCAGCTGGAAGACCTGGTCGGCTTTGTCGCCGAGCACGTCCAGCACGAGGAGCACGGCTGGCTGCTGCGCGACAAGCTGCTGTTCCTCGGCGCGGTGCCGGCCATGCTCAGCACCGACGCGCTGCACGCGCTGCCGCCCGAGAAGACGGTGCTGACCCTGAACATCCGCGACCTGACCGACACCAGCGTGCGCGCCGCCGTGCAGGCCGTGCGCGCGGGCGGTGTCGGGATCTCGATCCGCGGCGCCGACCTGAACATCCTGGCGCGCAACCTGTCGCCCTATGCGTCCTACGTCGAGGTGCGTTTCACCGGCGCCGACGTGGGCGAGCAGGCGCGCACCTATGCGGCCGCCAAGCATTCGGCGATGCGCATGGTGGGCCGCCCGGTGGCCACCTGGGCCGACTTCGACGCCTGCGCCGCGCTGGGCCTGGACGCCTTTGTCGGCAAGCTGCACCTGACGCCGCGGCCGGGCAATCCGGTCAAGGGCATGAACCCGACCCAGAGCGTGATCCTGCAGCTGATGCAGATGGTGCAGAACAACGAGGACGTGCCCAAGATCGAGGACGTGCTCAAGCGCGACCCGGCGCTGACCTACAAGCTGCTGCGCTTCATCAATTCCGCCGGCTTCGGCGCCGGCCGCGAGGTGAACTCGCTGCGCCAGGCGATCGCGCTGATGGGCTATGCGCCGCTGTACCGCTGGCTGGTGCTGCTGCTGGCCACCGCGAGCCAGAGCGGCTATTCGCCGGTGCTGATGGAAACCGCCGTCGTGCGCGGCCGCCTGGCCGAGCTGCTGGGCGAAATGCGGTTGGGGCGCGGGGAAGGGGAGAACCTGTTTGTGGCGGGCATGTTCTCGCTGCTGGACCGCCTGCTCGGGCTGCCGATGCAGGAGGTGCTGGAGACCATTCCGCTGCCGGAAGAAGTGGTGCTGGCTTTGCTCAAGCGCGAGGGCAAGTACGGGCCCTACCTGGCGCTGGCGGAGGCCTGCGAGCTGAATTCGAACCTGGTGGCGTCGCTCGCGGAATCGCTGGATATCAGTCCGCTGCAGGTGAACAAGGCGCATCTGTCGGCGCTGGCTTGGGCGCAGAGCGTGGCGGTGTAGGTCTGCGGGCAAGCTTGGGTTCCGGCCTTCGCCGGAACGACGTGCTAATGCACGTGTCCGAATCTCGCTAAACGTCTTCTTTGCGTTAACCTAAAAACCGTCGTTCCGGGACTCGGCGTCCCCCTTGGCCGGAACCCAAGTTCCTCGGCTAAATCGTTAGCGCAAGACGCCTAACGCGCCCGTCTCTCCGGCACCCCGCTGGTCACAAACCTTTCCAGCGTCTGCTGCATCTGCAGCGAAATACTCGCAAAACTGCACCCCACCTGCACCTGCTCCCCGAGCAGGAAGGTCTTGAACGGCCGCAGCAGCCGCACTTCCAGGTCGGCGATCAGGGTCAGCGCCGGTCCCAGCTCCAGCCTCGCCCCGGTAATCTTCTTCCCGACGGTCAGCCCGAAGCACTGCTCCGGCGTCGCGCGCAGCCCCACGCCGCTCTGCGAGAAGTCGTACAGCGGCAATTCATACTGCCGGCCCTGCAGCGCAAAGCTGGCGGTGTAGTTCACGCCGACGGGTGTCTCGACACGCCGCGCGGCGCGGCGATTCAGCACCAGGCAGCTTTCCGGGAATTCCGCGTGCACCATCCACGGCCGCCCGGCCAGTTCCGGCCACTCGCCTTCCAGGTCGAACTGCAGCTTGGCATTGCCCCCGATCGAGGCCACGAAGGTCAGCTTCCCCGCCGGCGGCAGCTCGCTGCCGGTGAAGTCCAGCACGAAATGCGGCAGCTCCGGATCGACCGATTCGACCCGCGCCAGCAAGGGCTCGAGATGCCCGGCCGGGAACACGGTGATGGCGTCGCCCCGCTCGGCCAGGGTGGTCAGCGCTTCCCCGATGTCGAAGGGGTCGCGCATCTCGTGCGGCTCGACGTTGCCGCCGATCCGGCTGACCGCGTCGGCGGGTTTCGGTGGGCCCTTGCGGGCAATGGCAATGACAGTATCGTTCACGGCGGATCCTGGGGCGTGAGCAGTAGGTGAAACACCTAATATACGCCCGTTCTGATCGTGTTGCAATTTCGCAAGCTTCAGTGTTGTTTTGATATCACTCAGCAAAACAACAGCGTCAAATCTCGAGGTTGTCGATGAGGCGGGTCGTGCCCAGCTTGGCCGCGGCCAGCACCACGAGCGGCTCGCCGCGCTCCAGGTCGGCGGCGCTCGGAGCCTGCAGGTCGATGCGCTTGCGGATCGAGACGTAGTCCGGCTGCCAGCCGCGTCCGGCCAGATCAAGCATCGCACGCTGTTCCACGGCGGCCACGTCGTGCTCGCCGCCGCGCACGGCGTCGGCCACGGCGTTCAGGTTGCGGTACAGGACCGGCGCCTCGGCGCGCTCGGCTTCCGACAGGTAGCCGTTGCGCGAGGACAGGGCCAGGCCGTCTTCCGCGCGGAAGGTCTCGGCGCCGATGATCTCGGTCGGCAGGGCGAACTGGCGCGCCATGTTACGGACGATCATCAGCTGCTGGTAATCCTTCTTGCCGAACACGGCCACGCGCGGCTGCACGCAGGAGAACAGCTTGGTCACGACGGTGCACACGCCTTCGAAGAAGCCGGGGCGGAATTCGCCTTCCAGGGTGTTGCCCAGGCCGTTCGGCGGCGTGACGCGGTATTCCTGGGGTTCCGGGTACATGTCCTTCTCGGTCGGCGCGAACAGCACGTAGACGCCTTCCTTTTCCAGTTTGGCGACGTCGTCCTGGAAGGTGCGCGGGTACTTGTCGAAGTCCTCGTTGGGGCCGAACTGCAGGCGGTTGACGAAGATCGAGGCCACGACCGGGTCGCCGTGGCGGCGCGCCAGGCGCATCAGGGACAGGTGGCCTTCATGCAGGTTGCCCATCGTCGGCACGAAGGCGGTGCGCAGCTGGCCGCGCAACTGGTCGCGCAATTCGTCGATGGAGGAAATGATTTTCATGGGCTGACAGAGAGTAAGAGGCCGGCGCTTCAGGCCGGCGAATAGGCCAGGCGCACGTAGATCGGCGCAAACGGTTCGGCCTGGGTGATTTCGATGAGCGTTTCTTTCGCGAGTTCCAGCATGGCCACAAAGTGTACAACCACAATCGGAACCCCGTGCTGGCCCGCGAATAATTCGCCGAACTCGACGAAGCGCTGCGACTGCAAGGTGCGCAGGATGGCGGACATGTGCTCGCGCACCGAGAGTTCCTGGCGGCTGATCCGGTGGTGCTGGGTCAGCTTGGCGCGGCGCAGGACGTCGAGCCAGGCGCGCTGCAGGTCCCAGGGGTCGACATCGGGCCAGCTAGGGGCCAGGCCCTGCTCGACGAACAGGGAAGGGCGCAGGAAATCGCGCCCTTCCTGGGGCAGGTTCCCGAGCTGGACGGCGGCGGTCTTGATCTGCTCGTAGTCCAGCAGGCGGCGCACCAGCTCGGCGCGGGGATCGCCCACGTCCTCGACCAGGTCGTCCTGGCGCCGCGGCAGCAGCATGCGCGACTTGATCTCGATGAGCATGGCCGCCATCAGCAGGTACTCGGCCGCCAGCTCCAGGTTGTGCTGGCGGATCTGCTCGACGTATTCCAGGTATTGCAGGGTCACCTGCGCCATCGGGATGTCGAGGATGTTGAAGTTCTGCTTGCGGATCAGGTAGAGCAGCAGGTCGAGCGGACCTTCGAAGGCGTCGAGGAAGACCTCGAGCGCGTCCGGCGGGATGTACAGGTCGTTCGGCAGGCGCGTGATCGGCTCGCCGTACAGGCGAGCGATCGCGCCGGCGTCATGGCCGGGATCATCCGGGGGGAGTGGCGGCGCCTCTGCGGTGACCGGCGTCGGTTCGGCCGGCTCCTGCGCGGCCTGCTCGGGCTGCATTGGCGTCTTCTACGCTCAGACCTTGGTCTGGTAGGGGTAGGCGTTCTGGCGCAGGCGCGATTCCTTGATGCGGGCCTGTTCGTCCAGCGACAGCGGAGCCTTGTCCCACAGCAGGGAACGGCCAGCCACCTGGCGCTCTTCCATGCCCGGCAGCTGGTTCTTCAGCTCCTTGATGAACTTGGTGTGCTCCGATTCGTACATCGAGTGTTGTTTCTTGAAGATCATGATTCTTAAGAGAAGTAAACGAGAGACGGGGCAGATTCTTCTGCCCCGCGCCTCCGACGTCAAGCTTATTTGTGCAGCTCGTTCAGCTGACGGGCGATGATGTCGTGGCTGAGCCACAGCACCGGTGCGATTTTCTCCGACGCGCCATGGAACATCAGCGGGCCGGCGCCTTCCAGCACCAGGCTTGAGAGGTGGTCGGTGATCAGGGCCTTGCGGTCCTTGTGCAGGGAGGTGATCTCGTCCGAGGTGCCGATCATGACGTCCGCCAGTTCCGGGGTGTTGTCCATTGGCCAAGCCTCGAAGTTGCGGAAGTGGACGCTGGTGGCGTCCTGGTTGTAGCCTTCCAGCTTGTCCAGCACGCTCTGCAGCGACACGCCGTCGTTCAGCAGGCTTTCGCAGATGCGCCACTGCTCATCGGCCCAGGCGCCGCCGCCTTCGCGCTTGAGTGCGTTCAGCAGCGGGATCAGCGGCAGCTCGACGCCGACGAAGATGTCGGACGAGTTGGTGCGGATTTCCGGGCAGTTGAACACGGTGGCCCACACGCCCTGGTTCCAGGCGGCTTCGGCGACCGATTCCAGGCGCTTCTTGGCGTAGCCCTGGGTGTAGTTGGTGTAGGTCTGCCACACATACTCGCCGCCGATCAGGACTTCAGTGCCGTGGTAGCCGTAGGCCGTGTAGCGGACTTCGCCGCCGGCCTTGGTCACGCGCTCGCGGATCTTGCTTGACGCATCGATCAGGTACTTGAGCGTGTTGGCGGTGACTTCATCGAAGTTCATCAGGATCAGCTTGCCCAAGTCGCTGTCGAGCAGGGCGCGCGAGGACATGAAGCGCTCGCCGCGGCCCTTGTAGATGCGGTTGGCGATGGCCAGGAAGGCCTTGATCTTCGGGATGCCGCCGGCCATGGTGTGGGCGAAGAAGACGTTGGCGCCTTGCGGGATCAGCTTGTCGATCTCGCCCATGACGCTTGCTGCCGAGCTGGTGAAGCGGCGCACGCCGGCTTCGCGGCAGCGCTCGATCTTGGCCCAGTCCAGCTTTTCTTCCTGCCAGTTCTTCAGGGTGATCCCCGACAGCATTTCGGTCGGGTTCTGTTCGCCTTCCGGCGCGTCCATGTCGAAACCGGCCATCAGCGGCACATTGATGATGCGGCCGCCGAGCTTCTCTTCCGCTTCGGCGTGTTCTTCGGCGGTCAGCGCGCGCAGAGCGCCCGACTCGTCGCGGCGGCCCACGGTGATGCCCACGATGGTCATGCCGGCGGCGCGTGCCTCGTCGATCAGGCCATTCACATAGCCGCGGCCGAACAGTTCGCCGAACAGGACGAACACGTCGCCCTTGCGGAACACATTGGCTTGCGGGATGTGGCGGAGAGGTTTGAATTCGGTCATATTATTAGCTACCTATCAAAGAGTATGTAGGGGCATTTGTTCTGCACAAAAAGCGTGTCATTGTAACACCCGCTACCAGGCCGGGAATCGCTTTCCTGGCCTTTGCTTGTAGTCATTCTGGCCCAGTTCGCAGGGCTTAGTTAGCCCTCGATCCGTCGCTCCGGCGAAGGCCGGAGCCCAAGTTTAGCGTTTCGTTAGCTCATGCAAACTTGGGTTCCGGCCTTCGCCGGAACGACGGTCTACAAGCTAACGAACTGAAGGCCGTTTGGGCTGCTCAGCCTCAGCGGATACGCATACCTGGCGCCGCGCCCGGCATCGGATCCAGCAGGTACAGGCCCGGATTCGCCTTCTCGTCGGCAGCCGAGGCGCACAGCACCATGCCTTCCGAGACGCCGAACTTCATCTTGCGCGGGGCCAGGTTGGCCACCATCACGGTCAGCTTGCCGACCAGGTCTTCCGGCTTGTAGGCCGACTTGATGCCCGAGAAGACATTGCGGTAGCGGCCTTCGCCCACGTCCAGGGTCAGGCGCAGCAGCTTGCCGGCGCCTTCCACGTGTTCGCAGTTGACGATCTTCGCCACGCGCAGGTCGATCCTGGTGAAATCGTCGATCGAGATTTCCGGCGCCAGTTCCTCGATGTCGCCGGCAGCAGCGGCTTCAGCGGCCGGGGCTGCGGTCTCGGCCGCAGCAGGGACTGCAGCCGGAGCGGCCGGAGCAGCCGGCTTGTCGAACAGGTTCTCGACCGTCTTCGCATCCACGCGCTGCATCAGGTGGCTGTAGGCGCCGATGGTACGGCCCAGCATGGTCTCGTAGACCGCCGCGCCGTGGGTGTCGGCCCAGCTCAGCTCGGCGTCGCCCAGGAATTCGGACACGCGCGCCGCCACCTGCGGCAGCACCGGCGACAGCATGATGGTCAGCTGGCGGAACAGGATCAGGGCGGTGGTGCAGACGTCGTGCAGCTCGGCGGTCTTGGCCTCGTCCTTGGCCAGGATCCAGGGCTTGTTCTCGTCCACGTACTGGTTGGTGACGTCGGCGATCTCCATGATCTCGCGCAGCGCCTTGCCGTATTCGCGCGCCTCGAAGCTGGCCGCGATGCTGGCCTGGCGCTCCACGCCTTCGCTCATCAGGGCCTTGCAGATCCAGCCCTTGGCGTTATCCGACAGCGTATCGGCCAGCTTGCCGTCGAACTTCTTGGCGATGAAACCGGCGCAGCGGCTGGCGATGTTCACGTACTTGCCGATCAGGTCGCTGTTCACGCGGTTGACGAAGTCTTCGCCGTTGAAGTCCAGGTCCTCGACCCTCGCGTTCAGCTTGAAGGCCAGGTAGTAGCGCAGCCATTCCGGGTTCATGCCCAGTTCCAGGTAGCGCAGCGGCGAGATGCCGGTGCCGCGCGACTTGGACATCTTTTCGTTGTTGACGGTCAGGTGGCCGTGGACGGCGACCCTCAGCTTGTCGATGATCGGGTGGCCCGAGAAATTCAGCATCGCCGGCCAGAACAGCAGGTGGAAGGACACGATGTCCTTGCCGATGAAGTGCAGCTGCTCGGCGCCCGGGTCCTTCAGGAAGGCCTCGAAGTCCAGGCCCTGCTTGTCGAAGTAGTTCTTGAGCGAGGCCAGGTAGCCGACCGGCGCGTCCAGCCACACGTAGAAGAACTTGCCCGGTGCATCCGGGATCGGGATGCCGAAGTAGGGCGCATCGCGCGAGATGTCCCAGTCGGCCAGCTTTTCGCCGGCTTCGCCCAGCCACTCGGAGACCTTGTTGACCATTTCCGGCTGCAGGCGGCCCGGGGTGTTCAGCCACTCCTTGAGGAACTGGAAGCAGCGCGGGTCGGACAGCTTGAAGAAGTACTGCTCGGACGGCTTCAGGATCGGGGTCGAGCCGGTGAAGACCGAGAACGGGTTGATCAGTTCGGTCGGCTGGTAGGCGGCGCCGCAGACTTCGCAGTTATCGCCGTACTGATCCTTGGCGTGGCAGACCGGGCACTCGCCCTTGATGTTGCGGTCGGCCAGGAACATGCCCTTGACCGGGTCGTAGAAGCGGTCGACGGTCTTGGTGACGATCAGGCCGGCATCGCGCAGCTTGCGGTAGATGCCCTGGGACAGCTCGACGTTTTCCGGGGAGTCGGTCGAATACCAGTTGTCGAAGGCGATGTGGAAACCGTTCAGGTATTGCGGGCGGCCGGCGGCGATCTTGGCCACGAATTCCTGGGGCGTGATGCCTTCCTTCTCGGCCGCGATCATGATCGGGGTGCCGTGGGTGTCGTCCGCGCAGACGAAATGCACCTCGCGCTGCATGCCGTTGTCGCGCTGCATTCGCTGGAAGCGTACCCAGATGTCGGCCTGGATGTATTCCATCATGTGGCCGATGTGGAAGGCTGCATTGGCGTAGGGCAGGGCAGTGGTGACAAACAGCTTGCGGGTCATGGTCGAAACGCTCTGGTTATATAAAAAGAAGCATTTTAACAGCGGATGGGGCTGTGCGCGCAGGGGCTTTTGCCGCCTCCGCGAGCGCTTTTGCCAATCCGGCAAGAGGCGGAAGTGCATTTTGCGCTACACTTTCGGCCATCACATTCGGAGAAACACATGAGCATCACTGAGAACGACGTCAAGCAGGCGCTGTCGGCGGTTATCGATCCTAACACCCAGAAAGACTTCGTCGCATCCAAATCGGTCAAGCACGTCCAGGTCAGCGGGGCCGACGTCAGCTTCGAGATCGAGCTGGGCTACCCGGCGGCCAGCCAGATCGCAGGCATCCGTGAACAGGTGGTGGCGGCCGTGAAAGCGCTGCCGGGCGCTGGCAATGTCAGCGCCAAGGTGTACAGCAAGATCGTCTCGCACGCGGTCCAGCGCGGCCTCAAGGTGATGCCGAACGTGAAGAACATCATCGCCGTCGCCTCCGGCAAGGGCGGCGTCGGCAAGTCGACCACGGCGGTCAACCTGGCCCTCGCCTTGTCGAGCGAAGGCGCCAGCGTCGGCATCCTCGACGCCGACATCTACGGCCCCTCGCAGCCGATGATGTTGGGGATTAACGCCCGTCCCGAAAGCCGCGACGGCAAGACCATGGAGCCGCTGGAGAACCACGGCGTGCAGGTCTCGTCGATCGGCTTCATGATCGATCCGGACGAGCCCATGGTCTGGCGCGGCCCGATGGTCACCGGCGCGCTGCAGCAGCTGCTGGAGCAGACCAACTGGCGCGACCTCGATTACCTGATCGTCGACATGCCGCCGGGGACCGGCGACATCCAGCTGACCCTGTCGCAGAAGGTGCCGGTCACCGGCGCCGTGATCGTCACGACCCCGCAGGACATCGCGCTGCTGGACGCACGCAAGGGCCTCAAGATGTTCGAGAAGGTCGGCATCCCGATCCTGGGCGTGGTGGAGAACATGTCGACCCACATCTGCTCCAACTGCGGCCATGTGGAACACATCTTCGGCGAAGGCGGCGGCGCCAAGATGTGCGCCGACTTCGGCGTCGACTTCCTGGGTTCGCTGCCGCTGACCATGGCGATCCGCGAGCAGACCGATTCCGGCCGCCCAACTGTAGTGGCCGATCCGGACGGCGCCGTGGCCGCGGTCTACAAGCAGATCGCACGCAGGATCGCGATCAAGGTGGCCGAGAAGGCGAAGGACATGAGCGCCAAGTTCCCGAGCATCGTCGTCAAGAATGACTGATCGCGGCAGGGTGGACGATCATGGTGCGTGAGGCCTGGAGCCCACAGCTCAGTGTCTAGGAATATTCCTAATTTGCAAAATCCATGCGTGCGCACGACACATAGTGTTATGATGCCAAATGTATTTCGCTTGTCTTTTGGAAATATTTTTTTGTGGGTGAATCCACTAGACCGCCTCAGCACCAGGACCTGCGCAAGCCGGACCTATGAAAGTTCACATTGTCGACCAGTATGCCGGGCTCAGTACGGGAAGACGCGTCCGAGCCGTCCCATTTCGTCCGTTTCTATCACGACGACGCAGTCCTGCTGACTGAAGTCGCCGACTTCCTCGACCGGGGCCTGCGCGGCGGCGGCTCGGCGATAGTGATCGCCACCCAGGAACACCTCGATACGCTGCGGCAGCAGCTGATGGGCTTCGGTTCGCTGAAGGGCCAGCCGGCCTGGTTCCCGGGCGAGCTCATCATGCTCGACGCGGCCGGCACCCTGGCCCGCTTCATGGTCGACGGCTGGCCCGACGAAGGGCTGTTCGACGAGGTCGTCGGCAATACGGTGCGCAAGGCCTGCGCTTCGGGGCGCGCCGTCCACGCCTTCGGCGAGATGGTTGCGCTGCTGTGCGAACAAGGCTTGTACGACGCGGCCGTACGGCTCGAGGAATTGTGGAACGGGCTCGGCGAAGCCTGCCGCTTCTCGCTGTTCTGCGCCTATCCCTGGAACCTGTTCCCGACTCAGGAGCTGGCCGCGGACTTCCGCCGCGTCTGCTGCGCCCACGACCACGTCCGCCCCGAGGGGCAGGAAGTGAAGGACGGGCAGCAGGAGCTATGCCTGCAGCTGGCGCTCATGGAGCAGAAGAACCTGGCCCTGCGGGGCGAGCTCGTGCGGGCCAGGGAAGCCGAGCAGACCCTCCGGCACCGCGAGCGCGAACTGGCGGACTTCGTCGAGAACGCCGCCGAAGGGCTGCACCGCGTCGGGCCGGACGGCACCATCCTCTGGGCCAACAAGGCCGAGCTGAGCCTGCTGGGCTACCGCTGGGAAGAATACGTGGGGCGCCACATCGGCGACTTCCACGCCGACGCGATCGTGATCGACGATATCCTCCGGCGCCTGACGGCAGGTGAAACGCTGTACGACCAGCCGGCCCGCCTGCGCTGCAAGGACGGGTCGATCAAGCACGTCGTCATCAATTCCAATGCTTGCCTGGAAAACGGCCAGCTGCGCTACAGCCGCTGCTTCACCCGCGATGCGACCGAGCGCCACCTGCTGGAACAGGCGCACCGCGAGCGCGAAGTCCTGGTGGCCGAGCTCTCGCACGCCAACCGCGCCAAGGACGAATTCCTGGCCATGCTCGCCCACGAGCTGCGTAATCCGCTGGCGCCGGTGAGCGCGGCCGCCCAGCTTCTCACGGTGGCGGCCGAGGATCCGGCCCGCGTGCGGCAGGCCGCCGCCGTCATCGCGCGCCAGGTCGGCCACATGAAGGCGCTGATCGACGACCTGCTCGACGTGGCCAGGGTGACGCGCGGGCTGGTGGTCTTGAACCGGAGTCCGCTCGACCTGCGCGACATCGTCGCCGAAGCGGTCGAGCAGGCGGCGCCGCAACTGCATGGGCGGCGCCACCAGCTCGAACTCGACCTGCCGCACGAGCCGGCCTGGATCAGCGGCGACCGCAAGCGCATCCTGCAGGTCGTCGCCAACATCCTCACCAACGCCAACAAGTTCACGCCCGAGGGCGGCCGTATCGGCGTGCGCATGCGGCTTTCCGGGAACGAGGTGGCGCTGACCGTGTCGGACAGCGGCATCGGCATGGACCCCGAGCTCGCGGCGCGGGTGTTCGACCTGTTCGTGCAGGGCCACCGCACCCTCGACCGGGCCCAGGGCGGCCTGGGCATCGGCCTGGCGCTGGCGAAGAGCCTGGTGGAATCGCACGAGGGCGCCATCTCCGCGCACAGCGGCGGCCCCGGGAAGGGCAGCAGTTTCACGGTGAGCCTGCCGCGCCTGGCGAGCGATCCGCTCGACCCCGGGGCGCCGGCCGTCCCCGCCGTGGCAGGCATGGCGGGGCAGCCGCTGCGGGTCGTGGTGGTCGACGACAACCGCGACGCCGCCGACGCGCTGGTCGGGCTGCTGGCCGCCTGCGGCCACGATGCGCGCGCACTGTATTCCAGCGGCGCGGCGCTGGAGCTGGCCGGGGCCGACTGTCCCCAGGTGTTCGTGCTCGACATCGGCCTGCCGGAAATCGATGGACTGGTGCTGGCCGGCCGCCTGCGCGCGCTGCCAGAGGCGGCGGGCACGGTGCTCATTGCCGTCACCGGTTACGGCCAGCAGCGCGACCGGGAACGGGCCTTCGCCGCGGGCTTCGACCATTACCTGGTCAAGCCGGTGGACGGAGCCGAGCTTCTCGAGCTGCTTGGACGGAGCGCCTTGCGGGCCTGAGTCCAGGCCCGCCGCTTTGGCGTGCGCGCAGCGTCAGGCGCCGCGCAGGCTGCTGACCGCCTGCGCCACCGACGACGCGTGTTCGCACATGGTGCCCGCGGCTGCCGAGCTTTGCTCGACCAGCAGGACCGTCTGGCGGGTGGTCTGTTCGATATCCTGGATGGTTTCCCTGACCTGCTCGATGCCGTCGCGCTGCTCGCGGCTGGCGCCGGAGATCGAGGCCATGATGCCGGCCGCCTGCCTGACCGACTCCACGATTTCGCTCATGGTGCGCCCGGCCTGGTCGACCAGCTGCCCGCCGGCGTCGACGCGCACCACCGAGTCGCCGATCAGGCGCCTGACTTCCTGGGCCGCCTGGCCGCTGCGGTGGGCGAGGCTGCGCACTTCGGCGGCCACCACGGCGAAGCCGCGGCCTTCCTCGCCCGCGCGCCGCTTCCACGGCGGCGTTCAGCGCCAGGATATTGGTCTGGAAGGCGATGCCGTCGATGACCCCGATGATGTCCTCGATCTTGCGCGAGCTGGTGCGGATCGACGCCATCGTCTGCACCACGTCGGCCACCACTTCGCCGCCCTTGACGGCCATCGCGGAAGCGGACTCCACCAGTTCATTGGCCAGCGCGGCGTGATCGACGTTGTGCTTGACCGTCGCGGTCAGCTTGTCGACCGCCTGCGCCGCCTGCTCCAGGCGCGCGGCCTGGGCGGTGGCGCTCGCGGACAGGTCGCTGCTGCCGCTCGCCACCGCATTCGAGGTGGCGGTAATCAGCTGCATGTCGCGCGCCACCTTGTCGGCGCTGGCGTGCATGGTCTGCAGGGTGTGCTGCAAGGTGGCCGCGCTGGCGCCGACCGCCGCCGTTTCGCGCTGCAGTCGCAGCGCGAGGAACAAGGTGTCGTGCCAGAACGAGAGGGCGACCGACAGCGCCAGCAGGCTTCAGAGCACAAAGAGGAACAGCCTGTCGGCGCTGAGCGCGTGCTTCTCCGCAGGGAGACCGGAAATCTGTTTCATTCTGGTTTAGTCCGTGTAACTGTTGGTTGGAAAATATTAATCCAACATTATTGGTTGTCACATGGAATTATTTTTTTCATGACAAGGCGGCCCTGTCGCGGTGTTTGCAAGAGGCGACGGCGCGGCTTTTCCGACGCCTTTCTGTCCGGCATTAAGACTGTGAAGAAATTTCCTACCTAAACTCAGTTCTTGGAGCGTCTTGCCAAGGCGCCAGGTGCGCGAAAGTGCGGGATAGGAACCATGGACGACAACAGCGTGGGGTGGGGCGGACGTTACCTGAGGCTTGCCCACCGTTTCATACCGGCGCCGCTGCAGCAGGATGCGGCAGTGATGGCGCGCGCCAAGAACGTCGTCAATGCCGCCGTCATGGCCGGCACCGCGGGGCCGCTGTACGCGCTGGCCTACTGGCTGCTCGGACTCCGGACGGCCGCCCTGGAAATCCTGGCGTGTTCGGCCTGCATGCTGCTGGCGCCGGCCGTGCTGCGCGCCACCGGCTGCATCCTGGCCGCGCGCGAGCTGTTCCTGTGCGCGCTGTTCTTCAACTTCTCCTGGCTGACCTGGCACCTGGGCGGCATCAGCGCGCCCACCGCGAGCTGGCTGATCACCGGCCCGGTGGTGGCGATGTTCCTGGGCGGCGTGCCCTCGGCCGCGTTCTGGCTGGGGATGAGCTGTGCCAGCGCCGCCGCCATCTACGGCATGCAGGTCTCCGGGCTGGGAACGCCGCCGGTCCCGGCGGCCGACATGGCGCTGCTGCACCTGGTGTGCGACATCGGCCTGTACGTGGTGGTGCTGGTGTTCGTGCTGTTGTTCGAACTGACCAAGACCGAGGGCTTCGTCAAGCTGCAGCAGGCCCTGTCCACCATCAACGAGCTGGCCATCCGCGACGAACTCACGGGCAGCCATAACCGGCGCTTCCTGCTCGGCCTGATCGACAAGGAGAAGGAGCGCAGTGACCGCAATGGGCGGGTATTCTGCCTGTGCCTGTTCGACATCGACTTCTTCAAGCGCATCAACGACACCTACGGGCACAGCGCCGGCGACGTCGTGCTGCGCGCCTTTGCCGAGGCGGTGCAGGGGCAGATCCGCGCCACCGATACCTTCGGGCGCTACGGCGGCGAAGAATTCCTGCTGCTCCTGCCGGAGACGCCCGCGGCGGACGCGGTGGTGCTGGCCGAGCGGGTGCGCGGCGTGATCGAGGGCCTGCGCTGCGAGGAGGGCGACAGCGTGATCAGCCTGACCGTGTCGGTGGGCGTGGCCGAATACCGGCTGGGCGAGCCCTGCGCCCAGGCCATCGTGCGCGCCGACGAGGCGCTCTACCTGGCCAAGTCGCTGGGCCGCAACCGGGTGCTGTGCCACGGCGAGGACGAACGCGGCGAGGTGGCGCAGGCGCACAATACGGGCAACATGAGCGACATGGGCGCGAGCGTGGGCCGGGTGCTGGACGGCGTGCACTGCGACCAGCTCACCGGCCTGCTGAACCGGCGCCTGCTGCGCGACCGCCTGCGCCACGCCATGGACCGCGCCAACCGCAACCGGCGCCCGATCGCGCTGCTGCTCCTGAACATCAACCGCTTCAAGGAAGTCAACGACGCCCTTGGCTACGAGGCGGGCGACGCGCTGCTGGCCCAGGCCGGCGCGGCGATCCGGCGCTGCCTGCGCGACTCGGACACCGTGGCGCGGTGGGGCGGCGACGAATTCATCGCGCTGCTGGAAGACCTGGGCAGCGAGGCCGACGCCCAGCAGGTGGCCGAGAAGATCCTCGACCGCTTCGCCCTTCCCATCGTCGTCGGCGGGCGCGACTGCTTCGTCAGCCTGGCGGCCGGCGTGGCCCTGTACCCGGCGGCCGACTGCGACCTCGATGCGCTGCTCAAGCGCGCCGATCTCGCCATGCGCTGCGCCAAGGAATGGGGCGAGAACAGCGTGCAGGTCTACCGCGGCATCCAGGCCCAGGCTCCCAGCGAGCGCCTGGCGCTGAAGAACGGCCTGCGCGACGCGCTCGCGCGCGGCCAGCTGTTCCTGGAATACCAGCCCCAGGTCGACCTGGCCAGCAGGCGCGTGATCGGGGTCGAGGCGCTGCTGCGCTGGCAGCATCCGGTGTACGGCCGCATCGATCCGGGCCGCTTCATTCCGCTGGCCGAGGAGACCGGCATGATCGTGCCGATCGGCGAATGGGCGCTGCGCACCGCCTGCCGCCAGAACCGCGCCTGGGTGGCCGCCGGCCTGCCCGAGATCAAGACCGCGGTCAACCTGTCGGCGCGCCAGCTCAAGGAGCCAAGCCTGGCGGGCCGCGTAATGGCCATCCTGGCCGACACCGGCATGCCCGCGCACTGCCTGGACCTGGAGATCACCGAGGGCATGCTGATCGACGACCTGGGCGCGAACTGCGCCGTGATGAGCCGCCTGCGCCAGGCCGGCGTGGTGGTGTCGATCGACGATTTCGGCACCGGCTACTCGAGCCTGAACTACCTGTGTGAGCTGCCGGTGGACATCCTCAAGATGGACGGCCTGTTCGTGCGCCGCCTCGGCAACGGCGGCGGGCGCTCCTTCGCGATCGCCGAGACCATCGTCGCCATGGCGCACCGCCTGGGCCAGTCTGTGATCGCGGAATCGGTCGAGACCCAGGAGCAGCTGCGCGACCTGTGCGCGATGGGCTGCGACGCCGCCCAGGGCTACCTGTTCGACCGTCCGCTGGCGCCGGAGAAGATCGCCGCCTTGCTGGCGCGCCAGCCCCAGGCGGCCGCGCTGCACGCCTGAACCATTCCCAACGCACTCCCTGGAGGACGCCGTGCTGAATGAATATCTTCCTTTCGATCCCGCAGAAGACTTGCCCCTCTTGTGCGCTTCCGGCGCCCTGGACGGCAACGTGGCCCAGTTCGCGCAGCCGCGCGGGCCCGACCTGCTGCGCCGCAGCGCTCCGCTGGACGCCTGGTGCGCGCTGCGCGCCCGCCACGGCGTGTGGCCCTACGCGCGCGTCCTGGAAGGTCCGCCGGAGCCGCTTGCCACCGTCGGCGGGGAAGCCGGCGCCGGGGAAGCGGTGCGCGGCATCAACTTCGCCTCCCAGGACTACCTGTCGCTGGCGGCGCATCCGGCGATCGCCGACGCCGCGCTGCGCGCGCTGGGGGAGGCCGGGCCGCACAGCGCCGGTTCGGCGGTCCTGCTAGGGAACACGCGCTACTCGCTCGAGCTGGAACAGGCGCTGGGCGAGCTGCTGGGACTGGGCCAGGTGGTGCTGTTCCCGACCGGCTGGGCCGCCGCCTTCGGCGCGCTCACCGCGCTGGTGCACAGCGCCGACTACGTCGTGATCGACCAGCTGGCCCATGCTTCGCTGCGCCAGGGCGCCCAGGCCGCCACCCGCAACGTGCTGGTGCATCGCCACCTGGATTGCGACCACGTGCGCGAGCTGCTGGCCGGGATCCGCTCGCGCGACAGCGCCAACGCCATCCTGGTGGTCACCGAAGGCCTGTTCAGCATGGACGCCGACAGTCCCGACCTGCCGCTGCTGCAGCACCTGTGCCGCGAATACAAGGCCACCTTGCTGGTGGACGTGGCGCACGACCTGGGCGCGATGGGGCCGGGCGGCTTGGGTGTGATCGGCGCCCAGCGCATGCAGGGACGGGTCGACATCGTCGTCGGCGCGTTTTCCAAGAGCTTCGCCGCCAACGGCGGCTTCGTCGCCTGCGCCGAGGGGCCGGCGCGGCGCCAGCTGCAGATGTACGCGGGGCCGCACATGTTTTCCAATGCGCTGTCGCCGGTGCAGGCGGCGGTGGTGCTGGAGAGCCTGCGCATCGTCACGTCCAGCGAGGGGGACGGCTTGCGCGCCGACCTGATGCGCAACGCAGTGGAGCTGCGCGCACTGCTGGGCGAGGCGGGGTTGCGCTGCCTGGGCGAAGCTTCGCCGATCGTGCCGGTGTGGATGGGGACGGAAGCGGCGGCGCGGGTGGCCGGCATGCTGCTGGCGCGCGACGCCGTGTTCGTCAATCCGGTCGAGTATCCCGGCGTGCCGCTGGGCGCGGCGCGCCTGCGCCTGCAGCTGATGGCGAACCACACGCCGGCCCAGGTGCGGCGTGCGGCGCCGCTGGTGGCGGCAGCCGCGGCGCGTGCCGGAGCAAGCCGTCCGCAGCCGGAGCGCCGCCGTGGCTGACCGCGAGCCGCGCCGCACCGCGCCGGTGCTGGAGAATCTGCGGCGCCACGCGCGCGACACGCCGGAGCGGATCGCCTTCACTTTCCTGCACGAGGACGGCCGCGAGGAATCGCTGGCCTTCGGCGAGCTGGCCGCGCGGGTCGACGCCCTGGGCGGCGCCCTGGCCACCCTGGCCGGACCGGGCGCGCGCGCCATGCTCCTGTATCCGCCCGGCCTGGGCTTCGTGGCGGCCTTCTTCGCCTGCCTGCGCGCGGGCCTGGTGGCGGTGCCGGCGCCGCTGCCGCGCAAGCACGGCAACCGGCAATTCGCCGCGCTGTTGCGCGACGCCTCGCCGGCGCTCGTGCTCAGCACCCGCGAGGCCGCAACCACGGTGGCGCCCCAGATGGAAGGGCAGGCCGCTTGCCTGATCTGTACCGACGGGTTCGAGGCCGGCTATGCCGCGCCCAGCGTGCCACCCAAGGTTAACAATGCGGCTGTAGCCTTTATTCAGTACACCTCGGGCTCGACCAGCGCTCCCAGGGGCGTGGAAGTCAGCCACGCGAACCTGGCCGCCAACGTGGAAGCGATCGGCGAGGCCTTCGGCTTCCACCGCGGCAGCGTGATGGTGAGCTGGCTGCCGCCTTTCCACGACATGGGCCTGGTGGGCAGCATCGTGGCGCCGGCGGCGCTGGGCTTCCGGTCGGTGCTGATGGCCCCGGCGACCTTCCTGCGCCGGCCCCTGCGCTGGCTGGAAGCGATCGCCGCCTATGGCGCGACCTGCGCCGGGGCGCCGGATTTCGCCTGGGACCTGTGCGCGCGCCGCTGGCAGGCCGGCCCCCGGATGCCGCTCGACTTGTCGCGGCTGGAACTGGCCTACAACGGCGCCGAGCCGGTGCGCGCCGCCACCCTGCGCCGGATGATGGAAGCCTTCGCGGGCTGCGGCTTGCGGCCGGAAGCCCTGTTCGCCTGCTACGGCCTGGCCGAGCACACCCTGCTGGTCTCCGGTGGACCGCGCGGCCGCGCGCCGCGCATCCTGGGCGTCAGCAAGGCGCGCCTGGAAGCGGGGCAGGTGCGTGAAGCGGGAACGGACGATCCCGACGCGCGGGAGCTTGTCAGTTGCGGACCGCCCGCACCCGGCGTGACCGTGCTCGCCGTCGATGCCGACAGCGGCCGTCCGGCCGGGATGGGACGGGTGGGCGAGATCTGGCTGGCGGGGGACTCGGTGGCGCGCGCTTACCACGGCGCGCACGCGGCCTCGGGGCCCATATTCGGCGCCCGGCTGGCGGATGGCGGCGGGCCCTGGCTGCGCACCGGCGACCTGGGCTTCGTGCGCGAGGGCGAACTGTACGTCACGGGGCGATTGAAGGACCTGGTGATCATCAACGGGCGCAATATCTATCCGCAGGACGTGGAGGCGCTGGTCGAGGAGACGGCGCCATTCCTGGAGCCGAACCGCTGCGCGGCCTTCGCGCTGGAGGAGGGCGGGCGCGAACGCCTGGCGATCGTGCTCGAAGCCGACCGTCACCTGGTGCGGGTGGCGCGCCGCGGCCTGCTCGAGGGCGCCAGCATTGCCCAGCTCGACGCCCTCAGCCAGCGCCTGCGCACCGCTGTCGCGCGCCGGTTCGGCGTCGCGGCCGGCCTGCTGGCCTTCGTGCGGCCCGGCAGCTTTCCGCGCACGACCAGCGGCAAGGTGCAGCGCGCGCGCTGCAAGGCGCTGGCCCTGGAGGGCGCACTCGACGTCGTGTATGCCTCGCGCGAGATGATGATTCGGCCGCAGGACGCTTCCCGTCCGCAGCGGCGGCGCAGCGATCCGCCGGCGCCGGACGACAGCCGCGAGCGCGCATCCGCGCTGCTCGCCTGGCTGCGCCAGTATGCGCAACGGCGCCTCGATTCGCGCCTGATGGATGAGCGGCGCGCCATGCCGCCCCATGTGCTGCTCGATTTCGGCAACCAGGGCCTGCTCGGCCTTCAGGCGCCGCCCTCGCTGGGCGGGCGCGGGCTGGCCACCACCGACCTGCTGCGCGTGATGGAGCAGCTGGCCGCCATCGACCTGACCCTGGCCACCACGGTGGGTGTGCACAACGGCCTGGGCTTGCGTCCGCTGCTGCGCTTCGGACCGGACGCCCTGCGCGCCAGGCTGGCGCCCGGACTGGCTGCCGGGCGCCAGTTGGCGGCCTTTGCCCTGACCGAGCCCGCGGCGGGCGCCAATCCGCTGGCGATGCGGACGCGCGCGCTGCAGGTGGCGGGCGGCTGGCGCCTGAGCGGGGAGAAGCACCTGATCGGGCTGGCCGGCTGGGCCGGCTGGATCACGGTGCTGGCGCGCGCCGTGGCCGAAGACGGCGCCGCGCTCGGGACCGTGGCGCTGCTGGTGCCGGAAGACGCGCCGGGGCTGCGCCAGGAGGCCGAAGCGCTGACCATGGGCATGCGCGCGATGGTGCAGAACGCGCTGCGTTTCGAGGACGTGTTCGTGCCTGACGCCCAGGTGCTGGGCCGGCCCGGCAGCGGGATGGAAGTAGCGCGCGACGCCATGGCCTTCGCGCGTTTGGGCATCGGGGCGCTGTGCGTGGGCGCGATGAAGCGCTGCGCCCAGCTGATGCTGCGCTATGCCGTGCGGCGCGATGTCGCCGGCGGGCGTCTGGCCGACAATCCGGTCACGCTGGCGCGGCTGGACGAATTGAGCTGCGCGATCGCGGCGCTGGAAAGCCTGGTGCAGGCGATCGGCGCCCTGGACGCGGGCGGGGCGCTGCCCCAGGAAGCCTGCATGGCCTGCAAGTGCGTGGCCTCGGAACTGCTGTGGGAAGCGGCCGACCGCCTGATGCAGCTGCTGGGCGGACGCGGCTACCTGGAGCCGAACCTGGCGCCGCAGCTGCTGCGCGACGCGCGCGTGATGCGCATCCTGGAAGGGCCGACCGAGGCGCTGTACGCGCACCTTGCGGCGGCGGAGCAGGCCTGCCTCGGCTTCGTCGACGAGATGCTGGGCGCGCCGGCGTTCGCGGAACCGGTGCGTGCCGCGCTGCGCGTGGCCGGACCGGATGCCGCGCATGCGGCGGGCGAGCTGTGCGCATGGACGATGCTGGTTGCCGCGGCGCCGCGAGGCAGTGCCGCCGCTGCGTGGGCGCGCGGGCGGTTCGAGTCCATGCTGGCGGCGTTCATGGCGCAGGGGAGGCGGAGCGCGCCCTTCGAGGAACTGGCGCAGCGGGTGGCGGCCTACGCCGCGGCCATCGGGGAGCCGGACCAGGACGGTGCGGGCGAGGCGCATGGCTGCGATCCGCTCCTGGCGCGCGAATGGGCTGCGGCGGCGCCGGCGGCGGCGGCGGAGCCCGCGGCCGCCCTGGCGACGCGCGAGCTGGTGCGCGAGTGCGTGCTGAACGGCCTGCGCGAGGCCGGCGTGAACGAGATCGGGGACGACACCTCGTTCGCCGAGGCTGGCCTGGATTCGCTGGCGGCGATGCCCGTGGCGCTGGAGCTGGAGCAGCGCACCGGGCTGGCGGTCAACGCCGAGCTGCTCTACGAATTTCCGACGGTGGCCCAGCTCGCAGCGTATGTTGATGCAAGGCGCGATGCAAGGCGCGACGCCGGGAAGCCGGCGCGGCAGACGGATGCCGGAGAGGGTGGCGACGCGGTAGAATAGGGGCTTTACCTTTTCGTTTCCCCTGCTATGACCGTCCGCACCCGTTTCGCTCCGAGCCCGACCGGCTACCTTCACCTGGGCGGCGCGCGCACCGCGCTGTACTCCTGGGCCTATGCCCGCCACTTCGGCGGCACCTTCATCCTGCGCATCGAGGACACCGACCTCGAACGTTCGACCCCGGAAGCCGTGCAGGCGATCCTGGACGGCATGCAGTGGCTGGGCCTGGAGCACGACGAGGGCCCGTTCTACCAGATGAAGCGCATGGACCGCTACCGCGAGGTGGTGCAGGGCATGCTGGCCGCGGGCACGGCCTACCTGTGCTACTGCTCGCCGGAAGAAGTCGAGGCGATGCGCGAGCGCATGCGTGCGGCTGGCGAGAAGCCGCGCTACGACGGCACCTGGCGCCCGGAACCGGGCAAATTGCTGCCGCCCGTGCCGGAAGGCGTCAAGCCGGTGGTGCGCTTCAAGAACCCGCTGGACGGCGAAGTCACCTGGACCGACGTGGTCAAGGGCCCGATCACCATCGGCAACAAGGAGCTCGACGACCTGGTCATCGCGCGCCCGGACGGCACCCCGACCTATAACTTCTGCGTCGCGGTCGACGACTGGGACATGAAGATCACCCACGTGCTGCGCGGCGACGACCACGTCAACAACACCCCGCGCCAGATCAACATCCTGCGCGCGCTGGGCGCCGAGCTGCCGCAGTACGGCCACCTGCCGATGATCCTGGGCGCCGACGGCCAGAAGCTGTCCAAGCGCCACGGCGCCGTCAGCGTGATGGAATACCCGGAGCAGGGCTACCTGCCGGAAGCGATGCTGAACTACCTGGCGCGCCTGGGCTGGAGCCACGGCGACGACGAGATCTTCTCGATGCAGCAGTTCACCGAGTGGTTCAACCTGGAGCACCTGACCGCCTCGGCGGCGCAGTTCAATCCGGAAAAGCTGGCGTGGCTGAACAACCACTACATCAAGCAGGCCGACAACGAGCGCCTGGCGCAGCTGGCGCTGCCGAAGCTGGAGCGCGACGGCGCTGTCTTCGACGGCGCCCCGGCGCTGCCTGCGGTGCTGGCCCTGATGAAGGAGCGCACCAACACCATCAACGAGCTGGCGGACGCCGCCATGCTGTTCTACCGCGAGCCGAAGCCGGATGCGGCCCTGCTGCAGCAGCACCTGACCGACGCGGTGTGCCCGGCGCTGGCCCAGTTCGCCGAGCGCTGCGCCACGGTGGAGTGGAACAAGGCGGCCCTGGCGGCGACGCTGAAGGAAGTGCTGGCCGCCCATGGCCTGAAGATGCCGCAGATCGCCATGCCGCTGCGCCTGCTGGTCACCGGCCAGCTGCAGACCCCGGCCATTGACGCGGTGCTGGAGTTGTTCGGCCGCGAGGTGGTGGTGGCCCGCGTAAATAAATATCTTTGAAGTGAAAAAGGATATTTGCGTAATGCAAGGGCGCCCGCTATAATGCTCGCACTTCAGCGCTGCGGGGGTATAGCTCAGCTGGGAGAGCGCTTGCATGGCATGCAAGAGGTCAGCGGTTCGATCCCGCTTACCTCCACCAACTCTGAAGTGTAGTACGGTTGTTTCCAGGTCCCCATCGTCTAGAGGCCTAGGACATCACCCTTTCACGGTGAGTACCGGGGTTCGAATCCCCGTGGGGACGCCAGGTAACTGGTTGGAACAAGCGAACGACGCAGCGACAACCCAGCGATGTCGTCCTAGTCGAAGTAGTTGCAGTATGTTAGAATATTGTTTTTCCCGTAGGGGGTATAGCTCAGCTGGGAGAGCGCTTGCATGGCATGCAAGAGGTCAGCGGTTCGATCCCGCTTACCTCCACCACGTTGGAAAAAACAAGTTTTAGCAGTCCAGGGTCCCCATCGTCTAGAGGCCTAGGACATCACCCTTTCACGGTGAGTACCGGGGTTCGAATCCCCGTGGGGACGCCAAGAATTTGGTAAGGTTTCATCGCAGAGCGCGCGATTCTGAAAAGAAGACGCGGACGACGCGAGTAGTTCGGTAGCAGAGCAGTTTTAGGTCCCCATCGTCTAGAGGCCTAGGACATCACCCTTTCACGGTGAGTACCGGGGTTCGAATCCCCGTGGGGACGCCAGCTTAAAGCCGGAGTAGACCAACGCGCTTGCGCGGAGAGGTGCTCCGGTTTTTCTATTTGTGCGGTAGTATTTGTTGCAGCATCGTTTTAGGTCCCCATCGTCTAGAGGCCTAGGACATCACCCTTTCACGGTGAGTACCGGGGTTCGAATCCCCGTGGGGACGCCAGATCAAAGCCGGAGCAGACCACTTGTGGTGCTCCGGCTTTTCTTTTGGCCGGCGCCCCTACGGCGCCTTACCGGTCCACGCCAAAACCAATGCCGATGCCTACGCCGGAACTCCGGCCCCAGCCGCGCGAACTGCCGAAGCTGCCGAAGACGGAGGTCGAGACGCCGCTATTCCTGCCATCCTTCGTGGCCAGCTGAACGATGCAGTTCCGCCAGGGGTCGGTATTCGCCGCAAAGCCCAGCCGGGTGCAGACTGGCCCGTATTCAGCCATCATCCGGTCCATTTCGGCTTGCTGTTTGAGTGCCTCTTCTTGAGGGGTCGTACACCCGAGCAAGCAAAGTGCGCTTGCTGTCGACAAAATGAAAGCGCGCATAGCTGTTCTCCTTGAGTAAGAGATCGACTCAGCCCAGGCCCTGCGGGCGATGGAACGATCATACATCTCAATTGCATCGGCAGCTTTCTTCGGCTCTGCCGGATCGAGTAGGTCTCTACCTCATCCGATTGTCGGATCAGGCGCAGTAGCGCCGGGCGGCCGGAAGCACGGCCAGCGTAAACCCGACAGAAAGAGCGCTGATGAAATCAGGTAAAATGACCGCCCCTGTCACCCGGCCCCGCGCCATCGCACATGTCACTGCATCCCGCCGCCACTCCCACGCTCGCGATCTTTTGCAAGGTAGTCGACAACTTCGGCGACATCGGCATCTGCTGGCGCTTGGCGCGCCAGTTGCGGCACGAACACGGCGTGGCGGTGACCCTGTGGGTGGACGACCTGGCAAGCTTCCGCCGCATCTGCCCGGAGGTCGGCACGGCGGCGGCCCTGCAGGACGTGCGCGGCGTCACGGTGCGTCACTGGGTCAGCCAGGACGGGAGCTTCGAGCCGGAAGAAGTGGCCGACATCGTGATCGAGTTCTTCGGCTGCGACCTCCCGCCCGGCTATATCGAGGCGATGGCGCGCCGCACGCCGCGTCCGGTCTGGCTGAACTACGAAGGCCTGACGGCGGAAGACTGGGTGGAGGGCTGCCACCGCTTGCCATCCATGCACCCGCGCCTGAAGCTGACCAAGCATTTCTTCTTCCCGGGCTTTAACGAGCGCACCGGCGGCCTGCTGTGCGAGCGCGACCTGGATGCGCGCCGCCAGGCTTTCCAGGCCGACCCGGCTGCGCAGCGCGCCTTCCTCGGCCGCTTCGGGCTGACCGAGCGGGAGCTGGATGCCCGCAAGCTGTCGCTGTTCTGCTATCCGCATGCGCCTGTGGCCGAGCTGTTCGGGATCTGGGCCCAGGGCGGGGACTCGATGGCCTGCCTGGTGCCCGAAGGCGTCGCGGCGGACGCGGTGCGGGAATTCATCGGCGCCGATCCCGCGCCGGGCGCGACGGCCACGCGCGGCGCGCTGAGCGTGCGCGTGCTGCCTTTCGTGGCCCAGCCAGACTACGACCTGCTGCTGTGGGCCTGCGACCTGAACTTCGTGCGTGGCGAGGATTCCTGGGTGCGCGCGCAATGGGCCGGCCGTCCTTTCGTCTGGCACATTTACCCTCAGGATGAAAACCTGCATCACAAGAAACTGCGCACTTTCCTGGCGCGCTTTGCCGAGGACTTGCCGGCCCTGGGCGCGTTTTCGCTGGGCTGGAATGGCGCGCAGGACGTCGAAAGCTGGCCCCAGGCCTGGGCCGCGCTGCGCGAGGAAATGCCGCGCATTGTCGAACGCACCAGCTCCTGGCGCGAGGAGGTGCTGGCGCATGGCGATTTGGCGACGAAGCTGCTCGATTTCGCACGCGAGCTGGGGCGCGCCCAGGAAAATCGGATATAATGCGCGGTTAGTCTGTTACGGATTCTCCCTGAATCCCCGAGGATCAAACGTAGGCTTCACGGCATTTGCCTCTTCAGCCACCGATGATTTAATGCAACTACTTTTTTACGTACACATACTATGAAATTCGCAAAAGAAATTCGTGTTGGTAACATCATCATGGTTGATGAAAAGCCGTTCATCGTTCTGCGTTCCGACGTCAATGGTTCGAGCCGCACCGGCTTCACCTACAAGTGGAAGATGAAGAACCTGCTGACCAACGCTCCGCTGGAAAACGTGTTCCGCGGCGATGACAAGTTCGACGTCGTCGTCCTGGACAAGAAGCCGGTCACCTACTCGTACTTCGCCGATCCGCTGTTCGTCTTCATGGACGAAGAGTACAACCAGTACGAAATCGAAGAAGAAAACATGGGCGACGCCATCAACTACCTGAAAGACGGTATGGAATGCGAAGCCGTGTTCTACGACGGCAAGGCGATCTCGGTCGAACTGCCGACCATCATCGCACGCCAGATCGTGTACTCGGAGCCGGCCGTCAAGGGCAACACCTCGGGTAACGTCCTGAAGGAAGCCAAGATCGAGAACGCCATCGAAGGCCGCCAGCACACCGTGATGGTGCCGCTGTTCGTGAGCCAGGACGACACGATCGAAATCGACACCCGTACCAACGAGTACAAGAAAGTCGTGCGTAACTAAGCACCGGCTTGCCAAGAAAAGCGCTGCCTCGGCAGCGCTTTTTTTTTGCGCTGTAAGGACAGCGCAGCACCATGCCGCGCTGCTATCCTATTGCTTTAAATAAAACAAAAGGAGCGCGCATGGACCGGAGGGATTTCGTACGATTGGGTGTGGTGGCCGGCGCCGTTGCCGGCGTGGCGAACACGGCATCGGCGGCAGCGCCGGACGCCGGCGACATCCTCGACGCCGGGGTGAGGGAACAGCAGGAGGCCATGCGCGCCGGCAAGCTGACCTCGCAAGCCCTGGTGACGCGCTACCTGGAACGCATCAAGGCCGTCGACCAGGGTGGTCCGCGCATCAATTCCGTCATCGAGACCAATCCCGACGCACTCAAGATTGCGGCCGAGCTCGACCGTGAGCGCGCGGCCGGCAAGCTGCGCGGCCCGCTGCACGGCATTCCCGTCCTGCTGAAGGACAACATCGCGACCGGCGACCGCATGAGCACCAGCGCCGGCTCCCTGGCCCTCGACGGCGTGCGCGCCAGCAAGGACGCCCACGTGGCCGGCCTGCTGCGTGCGGCCGGGGCCGTCATCATCGGCAAGACCAATTTGTCCGAGTGGGCCAACATGCGCTCGACCCGTTCCACCAGCGGCTGGAGCGGACGCGGCGGCCAGACCAGGAATCCGTATGCGCTCGACCGCAACACCAGCGGCTCCAGCTCCGGCTCGGGTGCGGCGATCGCGGCCAGCCTGGCCACGCTCGCGGTCGGCACCGAGACCGACGGCTCGATCGTCTCGCCCTCGTCGAGCTGCGGCATCGTCGGCATCAAGCCTACCCTGGGCCTGGTCAGCCGCAGCGGCATCATCCCGATCGCCCACTCGCAGGACACGGCCGGGCCGATGACGCGCAGCGTGGCCGACGCCGCGCTGCTGCTGCAGGCGCTGGCCGGCGAAGATCCGCTGGATGCCGCGACGCGCGGCAGCGGGGCGCGCAAGCTGGACGCCGCCGCGGCGCTGCGCAAGGATGGCTTGCAGGGCAAGCGCATCGGTGTGGCGCGCAATTTTTTCGGCTCCCATGACGCCGTCGACGCGCTGATCGAGAAGGAACTGGCCGTGCTCAAGGCCCAGGGCGCGGTGCTGGTCGACGTCAAAGTGCCGAACACCGACAAGTACAACGAGAGCGAGCTGGCGGTGCTGCTGTACGAGTTCCGCCCGGACCTCGAAGCCTGGCTGGCCGCCTATGCGCCGCACGCGCCGGTCAAGACCATGGCCGACATCATCGCCTTCAACAGCAAGCTGGCCAACAAGGAAATGCCTTACTTCGGACAGGAGCACCTGGTCGCGGCCCAGGCCAAGCCGGGCCTGGATGCGAAGGAGTACAAGGAAGCGCTGGCCAACAACCTGCGCTACTCGCGCGAAGAGGGCATCGACCAGGTGCTGCGCGAACACAAGCTGGATGCGCTGGTGGCGCCGACCGGCGGCCCGGCCTGGCTGACCGACTACATCAATGGCGACCACTACGGCGGCAGTTTCTCGTCGCCGGCCGCGGTGGCGGGCTATCCGCACGTGACGGTCCCGGCCGGCTACACGCACGGCCTGCCGGTCGGCTTGTCTTTCGTGGGCACGGCCTGGAGCGACGCGGACCTGATCGGCATGGCCTATGCCTACGAGCAGGCAAGCCGCCGCCGCCGCGCGCCGACTTTCCCGGCCACGGTCAAGGTCTAGCCGTCGTCAGCGGCTCGCGGCCTGCCTGGCCTGGGCGAACACCGGGCCCCACAGCGGGTGGCCGTGCTCGCCCTGGCCCAGGTCGAAGTCCGGATCGAGCTTGAACGCGCGGTCGAAGGTCTGGCGGCACTGGGCCTGGCGCCCCGTCACGCAATAGCTGAAGGCGGTGTACTTCAGTGCCGTCAGGCGGTTGCGCGTGGAGCCGCCGTTCATGTCGCTGGAAGTCAGGCGCTTGATGGCGGCGTTGTATTCGCCTTCGTTGTAGAGGCGGATGCCGTCGCGCAGCGCGGTTTCGTCGCGCACCGGGCTGGGCCGTTCCTGGCGCACCGGGCGCTCGGTTTTCTCCTGCCGTTCCCCGCGATCGGCGCGCTCGGAATGGGCGCGCGACTTCTCTTCCACGCGTGGAGGCGTGCGGCGCGGCTCGGGTTTGTCGAGCAGCTGCTCGAGCTGGGCGCAGCCCGACAGGATCATGATCATCAGCCCCGGCAGGGCAAAACGGTGCAGGTGGCTGAACTTCACTCACTATCCCCCTCGGTAAAATCGAGCTCGATGATTGCGTTCGCGCCCTTGACCGAGTTCACCGTCACCGTGTGTTCCGGGAAGCTCGGGTTGATAATGCGAATCGTATGTTGGCCGGCCGGCAAGGTCAGGCGCTTGAGCGGCGGACTCACACCCCGGTTGACCCCGTTCACGAGAATCGTGCCCCAGGGTTTGATCTGGAGTTTGTAGGTCGCGCCGGGCTTGGCGGCGGCCGGCAGCACCGTGACCGCCGTCGGCGGCGCCACGCCGGGACGCGGCGCCGGGAGCGCAGCCGCCGGAGCTTCGGGCGTGACGGCCACGCCGCTTCCCAGAGCGGCCGGGGCGGGTGTCAGCGCCGGCGCCTGATCCATGCCCCCTTGCGCTGCGAATGCGGGCGCCGGGGGCGCGGCCGCCTGTTGCTGGGCGCCCGGTTCGGGCAGGGTCAGGGTCAGCGCGTCGCGCGAATCCGATGCATGCAGCAGCGCGAGCAAGGCCGCCAGGCCGCCCAGCAGGACGGTAGCGGCGAGCCCCAGCAGCAGCCAGCGCTGCACGCGTGCCGGCTGCCTGGCGCGCAGGAAGTCCGGTTCCGCCTCGGCGCTGAACTGCGCCACCGGCGGTGCCGCGGACGGGGCCGTGGCGGCAGCCGGCGGCACCGGGTTGGCCATCGGCGGGCCGAGCACGACGATGCCCAGCAGGTTGCGTAGTTGTTCGATGGTCTGGGGACGTTCCTGCGGGTCGGGAGACAGGCAGCGGTCGATGGCGCCGACGAAGCTGTCGCTGTAGCCGCCCGGCGCGCGGCCGCGCAATGGGGCATCGGGCGCCGCTTCGCGCGTGATGGCGAAGTGCACGACCGCCGCCAGGTCATGGATGTCCTGCGCCTCGGTGTCGCCGGGAACGGTGGACTGGGCGGGCAGCAGCATCGGGTCGCCCGAATCCAGCACCAGGACGGTATCCGGGGTGATCGGGCGATAGGGCATCTGCATCGCGTACTGCAGCTCGAGCGATTGCAATACCTGGCGGATAATGCGCCGGCACCAGGGCTCGTTCACCATCTCCTGGTTATGCTCGACGATTTCGCGGACCGTCCGGCCTTCGGTCTGCTGCTGTGGCGTGCTGAGTGTGTCCGTCATCATGGCGTTGTGCCGGGCCATGACAAGCTGGTGATGCCGGCCTGACCCGGTTAGTCTGGTTTGTTGCAAATAATGCCAGAATTGCCGAAATGACGACGCGGATGAGTCAACCGTGCGCGACTGTTACGTTCGCTTACAAGTTGATGAGACGCATCTTGAAGTAGCGCCCCTTGATGGCGCCGAATTCCGGACCCATCGGGTTGCCGGCGCTCAGCCGTTCGACGGCCTGGTGCGCCACGCGGCGGTCGAGCGCCACATAGCTGCTGAACTCGGAGATAGTGATCTTGCCGACTTGTTCCTTGGTCAGGCCAGCGTCTCCGGTGAGGGCGCCCAGCAGGTCGCCCGGGCGCAGCTTGGCCTTCTTGCCGCCGGCGATCAGGAGCGTCACCATCGGCGCAGGGCGCCCGGCTTCGGGATGCTCGCCGAGGGAGTCCAGCGCTTCCCAGACGGCGTCCTGCTGCTGGTATTCCTCGATCAGGCGCACCCATTTCTTTTCATTCGGCGCACATAGGGTGTGGGCCATGCCGGTGCCGCTGCCGCGCCCGGTGCGGCCGATGCGGTGCACGTGCACTTCCGGGTCCTTCGACACATCGACGTTGATCACGGTGTCGAGGTCGGCGATGTCCAGGCCGCGCGCGGCCACGTCGGTCGCCACCAGCACCGAGCAGCTGCGGTTGGCGAACAGCACCAGGATCTCGTCGCGTTCCTGCTGTTCCAGCTCGCCATACAGGGCGAGGGCCGAGAAGCCCTGGTCGCGGAGGTAGTCCGCCAGTTCGCGGCAGCGCGCCTTGGTGTTGCAAAAGGCCAGGGCGGACACCGGGCTGAAGTGCTTGAGCAGGCGGCCGACCGCTTCGTCGCGGCCTTCGAAACCGATCTCGTAGAAGCGCTGGTTGATCTTGTCTGCCTCGTGGCGGCTCTCGACGGCGATCTCGAGCGGATCGCGCAGGAAGCCGGCGGTGGCGAAGCGGATGTCGTCCGGATAGGTGGCCGAGAACAGCAGGGTCTGGCGGCGCTGCGGCGTGGCGCGCACGATGTTCTCGATCTCGTCGTAGAAGCCCATGTCGGTCATGCGGTCGGCTTCGTCCAGCACCAGGGTCTGCACGTTCGACAGGTCCAGGGTGCCGCGGCCCAGGTGGTCGCGGATCCGGCCCGGGGTGCCAACCACGATGTGGGCGCCATGCTCGAGCGAGGCCATCTGCGGACGCATCGAGACGCCGCCGGTCAGGGTCAGGATCTTCACGTTGCCGACGCCGCGCGCCAGGCGGCGCAGTTCGTTGGCCACCTGGTCGGCCAGCTCGCGCGTCGGGCACAGCACCAGGCCCTGGACGGCGAACCAGGCCGGATTGAGCTTGTGCAGGATGCCGATGCCGAAGGCCGCGGTCTTGCCGCTGCCGGTCTTGGCTTGCGCGATCAGGTCGCGTCCCTCCAGCACCGAGGGCAGGCTTTCGGCCTGGATCGCGGTCATCTGGTGATAGCCGAGGGTCGCCAGGTTGGCGAGGAAGGGCGGCGTGAGGGGCAGGGCGGTGAAGGCTTGCATCGTGGGCTCCAGCATCCGGCCGTGCGCCTCAGGCTTCCGGCGTGGCCGGCGCCCAGACGGGCAGGCCGGTCAGGTCGAGGTTGTCGTCGCGGCGCCAGACTGGCAGGCCGGTGGTGTCGGTTTCTTCGAGCAGCTGAAGCTGCTCTTGCTTGAGGGTAGCACGGCGGGGACGAGGACCACGTTTCGGTTCGGTAACAAGCGTGGGAGCAAGCGCAGGATCGAGCGGTGCGGCCGGCTCGAAGCCCGGCAGATCGAACGTTGCGTTGTCTTTCTTGTCTCTCATCTGCCTTTGCTGCCGCAGAAAACAAAAGCCCGGCTCGATGAGTCGGGCTTTCGATATCGGTATTCTGGTTGCGGGGACAGGATTTGAACCTGTGACCTTCGGGTTATGAGCCCGACGAGCTGCCAGACTGCTCCACCCCGCGTCTGAGAACGATAGTATAGCGCGATATTAGCCGATACGCAATGCGGGTCGGTCAGGCCGCCCGCAAACGCCACAGCGAGGTGACTTCCTTCGACCTTGCCGCATGCAGCGGATCGTCCGGATCGCTCGCCTTGCCATGCACGGGGCGCGTATCGTGGCGCGTGATCACTTCCAGCCCGGCCGCGGCGATCCAGCCCAGCAGCTGCTCGCGCGAACGCAGGCCCAGGTGCTCGGCCAGGTCGGACAGGATCAGCCAGCCTTCGCCATCCGGCACCAGGTGGGCCGCCAGTCCGTTCAGGAAACCCTTAAGCATGCGGCTGTCCGGATCGTAGATCGCGTACTCGATGGCCGAGCTGGGCTTGCCCGGCAGCCATGGCGGGTTGCAGACCACCAGCGGCGCGCGTCCTTCCGGAAACAGGTCCGCCTCGACGATGTCGACCTGCTGCGCCAGGCCCAGGCGCGAGATGTTTTCGCG
Source organism: Massilia sp. AB1 (assembly GCF_018119385.1). Lineage (NCBI taxonomy): Bacteria > Pseudomonadati > Pseudomonadota > Betaproteobacteria > Burkholderiales > Oxalobacteraceae > Massilia > Massilia sp. AB1. Next base: position 52,730 of record NZ_JAGKSG010000029.1, read on the forward strand.
CGCGCAGCCCAGCGCCCGCGCGTCCATGTCGGTGGCGAGGACCTGCAAGCCGCGCCGCGCCAGCACGGCGGACAGCACGCCGGTGCCGGCGCCGATGTCGAAGGCCAGCTTGGCGCCGGCGGGCAGCGGGGCCTGGGCCACCAGCTCGACGTACTCGCCGCGCACCGGCGAGAACACGCCGTACCAGGGGTGGATGCGTTCGTCCAGCGCGGGGATGTGTACGCCCTTGCGGCGCCATTCGTGCGCGCCGATCACGCCCAGCAGTTCGCGCAGCGAGGCCACGTAGGGTTCGTCGGCGACGCCGTAGGCTTCCAGGCACGCCAGGCGCGCATCGGGCGCGCGGCGCAGCGGGATCGTGTGGCCGGCCTCGAAGGGAACCAGGAGCATGGCCAGGGTACGGGCGCGCTGCAGCTGCTGCAGGCGGTGGCGGTGGAAGGCCTCGAGCGGCGGCACCGGCGTCTTGGCAGCCTTGGCGCGCCTGGCGCGATCGCCCTTGTGCTCGACGCGGCGCACCAGGGCCTGCAGCAGCTGGCGCGCGTTCTGGAAGTCGCCGCGCCACAGCAGGGCGGTGCCGTCCAGCGCGAGCCGGTAAGCGGTGTCCGCGTTCATGGTGTCGTCGGCGACCACGATCTTCTTCGGGGCCGGCCAGCCGCTTTCGGAACGCCAGCGCGCAGTATGGGCCGCGCCGCCTTCAGTCCACTCGATGTGCGTCATCAGTGATGGTGGTGCCAGTTACCGTCGGTGGATTCCAGGTAGGACTTGACCGCGTCCGGGCTGCCGGTCGCGTGGCGCTTGACCTCGCCGCAGTCGCAGATGCCCTGGTAAGGCTGGATGTGCGAGCAGGCCGAGACCTTCTGGAGGAAGACCTTGACCGGCTTGGCGCACTTGGCGCATTTGAAAGTGAGGATACGTGCGGGCTTCATGATTGCTCTAAAAATCGGTTTGGAAAAAGCGGCATTCTACCGCTACTCGACGATCACGAGGCTACTGCCGCCCCCGGCCGGGCGCACCAGCACCTTGGTGGCGATGCGGTCCGTCATCTCCTGCACGTGGGAAATCACACCCACCTTGCGGCCCATGGACTGCAGCGCGTCCAGCGCGTCCATCGCCACGCCGAGCGTCTCGGTATCCAGGCTGCCGAAGCCTTCGTCGATGAACAGCGACTCCACCCGCACCCGGTTCGAGGACAGCGAGGCCAGGCCGAGCGCCAGCGCCAGCGAGACCAGGAAGGATTCGCCGCCCGACAACGAATTCACCGAGCGCACTTCGCCACCCATGTCCTGGTCGCGCACCATCAGCGCCAGCGAAGGGCCGCTGCCGTAGGTGACCCGCTCCAGGCGGTAGCGGCGCGCCAGCTGGGCCAGGTGGGCGTTGGCATAGCCGAGCAGGACGTCGAGGGTGAACTGCTGGGCGTAGTTGCGGAATTTCTTGCCGTCGGCGGAGCCGATCAGTTCGGACAGCTTGGCCCAGCGCTGTTCGACTTCCTGCTGGCGTTCGATCTCGGCCAGCACCGACTTGGCCTGCTCGCGGCGCTGCTCGTCCTGCGCGACCTGCAGGCGCAGGGCGGTGGCCAGGTCGTGGGCGGCGCGCCGCTCGGCGCTGAGCGCTTCGAAGGCCTGGGCCACGGCTTCGTGGGACTGGCCGCCCGGCGGGGCGCTGGCCAGGTGGGCCTCGCGCTGGGCGCGGCGCTCGGACAGCACGGCGGTGGCGCTGGCGACCTGGGCGTCGAGCGCGGACAGCGCCGCGCGCTCCTGGGTGAGCCAGGTGGCGCCGACCGCCAGCAGCTGGGCCAGCTCGGCGCTGTCCGCCACCGGATCGAGGTCTTCCTGGTTGCGCCTGTAGTCTTCCAGCCAGTCGGAGAGCGCCGCGGCAGCCTTGGCGCCGGCGCTCTCGAGTTCCACGATGCGTTCCGAGAGCTGGGCCAGGGCGGCGCGGGCGCGGGCCTCGCTTTGGGCGACGTCGTTGGCCGCGGCCTGGCGTGCGCTCAAGCGCTCGCGCGCGGCGGCCAGGGTGGCGCCCAGCTCGCGTTCCACTTCGCGCGCGGCGCGGCCTCCCCACAACGCGGCGCGTTCGCCGCGCATGCGCGCCAGCTCGGCCTCGATGCGGGAGAATTCCGCCGCCGTGTGCGTGCCGCTGCGGTCGATCTGGGCGATGCGTTCCAGTGCGCCGGCCGCTTCCGCTTCCAGGGTCGCGATGGCTGCGCCGGCGCGCGTCTGGAGTTCGGTCTGTTCGCGCCATTGCGCAGCCTCGGCGGCGCGCATCTGGCGCCAGTCGGCCGGTGCGCGCCTCCAGGCGGCTTGCCAGCCGTCGCCGGCGGCGTTCGACAGCACCGGATCGAGTTCGGCGAGCAAGGCGTCCAGCTGGGCCGCCGCCGCTTCCTGGCGTGCCGATTGGGCTTGCAGCTCGGCCGCCAGGCGGGCGCTGGCTTCGCGCTCGGTATCGAGGGCCTGCTGCAGGCGCTGGCGCGCAGCCTGCGCCTTGTCGAGTTCCGCCTGCGCGGCGTCGCGCGCACCGGTCGCCTGGCGCCAGGCCAGCTCGCGCTGCGCCAGCAGGTCGGCTGCCTTGCGCAATGCCTCGCGCTGTTCGCCGAACCAGTCCGCACGCGCTTCTTCCGCAGGGGCGTCGGCGGCGACCGGGTGGCCCTCCCATTGCGATGCCAGCGCGTCGGTGCGCGCGGCAAGCTCGGACCGCTGGCGTTCGAAGGCCGCCAGGCGTTCGCGCGCCGTCTCGAAGGCGGCTTGCTGCGAGGCCTGCCGGGCGGCGTTGGCGCGCACCGCCGCGCGCGACTGTTCCACCTCGCCGCGCAGCCCGGCCAGCATCGCATGCAGGCGGTCGTCCTGCTGGTGGTAGGGGTGATCGAGGCCGCCGCAGACGGGGCAGGGCGCATCGTCCGTCAAGGACGCGCGCAGCTGTTCCACGCTGGCCGCGCAGGCCAGTTCGGCAGCGGCCAGCGAGCGCTCGGCTTGCGCCATGGCGGCTTCCAGGGCCGGCGCGGATGCGCGCGCTTCGTTCAAGCTGCGCTCGGCGGCGGCGCGCGCCGTGTCGCTGTGATCCAGGTCGCGCGCCAGCTGCGCCATGGTGTGGCGGGCGGTGCTCAGTTCCGACCAGACGCGCTGCGCATCCAGCAGGCGTTCGCGCCGCTGTTCGAGCTGCGCCCGCTCGGCCGCCATGGCGCCGCTGTCGAAACCTTCGAGTGCGGCCAGCGCCTTGCTGCGCGCGGCGTCGAGCGCGCTCACGTGTTCGGCGGCCTGGGCCAGCGCGGCCACGGCGCCCGCTTCGCGCTCGCGCGCCTGCGCCACCGCACGCTGGGTGCCGTCGATGGCGGCCTGATTCGCCCGGATACCGCTCTCTGCCTGCTCGGCCTGGGTCAGCAGCCTTTCCCAGCGCGGCCACTGGCCGGCCATTGATTCCAGGCGAGCCTGCGCCGCCAGCCAGGCGGCGGCGGCATCGCGCGACTGGCGCTGGCGCTCCAGCTCCGCCGCCTTGGCGTGGTGCTCGGCGCGCGCATTGCGGGCCTCGGTCCGTGCCGCTTCGAGAGCGGCCTGGGTCTGCTTGTGGGCCGGCGCCAGCGTTTCCAGGGCGGCGTCCAGCGCTTTGGCCTGGTCCAGCCGGGGCGTGGCGCTGCGCAGGGCTTCCTCCGCGATGTCGACCTGGGCCAGGGCGGCGTCGACTTCGCCGGTGGTCTGGCGGCGCGCTTCGAGGGCGGCGGCCAGGTCGGCTTCGGACTTGGCGATCGAGGCCAGGGCCTGGCGCCGTTCGCCGTCCAGGCGCGCCACGTCGGCCACCAGGGAGCGCGCCGGCTGGACCGCGTCGAGGGTGGCCAGGCGCCGGCGACGCTCCGCCGCCTCCTCGCGCGCGGCGACGGCCTGGGCCAGCGCTTCGGAAGCCTGGGTTTCGCCGCGCTGCAGCTTCTCGGTTTCCTGGTGCCAGCGCAGCTCCTGTTCCAGCACGGCCTGGCGCGCCTCCAGCGCCTGCAGCGCCAGGTCGGCGGTGCTGCGTTCGGTATCGAGCGCGGCGCGGGCTTCCGGCGCCAGCGGGGCCTGGTTGGCCAGCTTTGCGGTAAGGGACTGCGTGCGCGCCTGTTCAAGCTTGGAGCGCTCGTAGGCGCGGCGCGAGATCTCGCTGTAGACCGTGGTGCCGGTCAGGGTTTCCAGCAGCTCGCCGCGGTCGTTCTCGTCCGTCTTGAGGAAGGCCGAGAATTCGTTCTGGGCCAGCAGGACGGCGCGCGTGAACTGTTCGAAGGACAGGCCGATGCGCTGGACGATTTCGGCGGCCGACTCGGTATTGGTGCCGCCGATCGCCACCAGGTCGGGCAGGCGGTGCAGGGTGATTTTCGAAGGCTGCAGCGCGCCGCCCGGCTTGCCGTAGGCGCGGCGCACGCTCCAGCGGGCGCGGTAGCGGACCTCGTCATTGCCGACGAAGTCGACTTCGGACCAGCCTTCGGCCGTCCCGCGCCGCAGCAAGGTGCGTGGGTCGAGCGCGGATACCGTCTCGCCGCCCACGTCCGGCAGCGGATTGCCGGGACGTTTCAGAAGACGTGGCGTGGCGCCGTAGAGCGCCAGGCAGAGGGCGTCCAGCAGGGTGCTCTTGCCGGCCCCGGTCGGGCCGCTGATGGCGAACAGGCCGCTCGAAGCGAGCGGTTCCTGCTCGAAGTCGACCATGAAGTCCTGGGCCAGCGACGCCAGGTTCTTACCGCTGATGCGCAGGATCCTCATTCGCCGTCCACCGCATTGGCCAGTTCCGAGAAGGCTTCCATCAGGTCGGGCGGGGCATCGGCGCCGAAGCGCTGCTGCCACAGGCGGCGGAAGATGTCGTCCGGCTGCAGCTGCGCCAGCTGGTCGAGCGTGAGTGCGTCGGCGCCTTCGCTGACGGCGGTCGTCTTGCGGGTCGGTTCGATCTTGGCCAGGCGGACCGGCTTGCCTTGCAGCGCCGCCTCGACACGCGCGCGCAGGCCCGGCTCGGGGCCCTCGAGCAGCACCCGCACCTCCAGGTAGGGATGGGCCTGCGGCGGCAGGTCTTCGAGCTCCAGGGCTTCGAGCGCGGCCAGCGCCTCGTCCAGCGGGGCCGGCGTGGCGGGCACGCGCAGCAGCTGCACCGGACGCGGCACATGGACCGGCGTCACCGACTTCGCGGCGCCGCCTTCCAGCTCGATGCACAAGACCTGGTGCTGGTAGCCGACTTCCGAGAACGAGAGCGGCAGCGGGCTGCCGCAATAGCGCACGTGCTCCTGCTTGCCCACGCGCTGGGCCAGGTGCAGGTGGCCCAGGGCCACGTAGGCCAGGTCGGGATCGAACATGCTGGTCGGAAGAGCCTCGGTGCCGCCGATCACGATGCGGCGCTCGGAATCCTGCGAGGACTGGCCGTCGACCATGTGGCAGTGGCCCATGGCGACGATGGCCTGGCCTTCGCCACAGCGTTCCTTCGCCAGCGCGTAAGCCTGGCGGTAGAGCAGGGTGGTGCCGTGCAGGTAGGGGTCTGCGGGCGCCTCTCCTTCGCTCTGGCGCGCTTCGCGCGGCACGTCGCCCGGACGCAGGAAGGGCACGGCCAGGCACCAGGCGCGGGTCTGCCCTTCGCTGTCGCGCAGCGGCAGCACCAGGCGTTCGACATCGATCTCGCCGCCGCTGGTGCGCACCACGTGGCCGACCACAAAGATGCCGTAGGCTTCCAGCAGCGGGGTCGGCGCTTCCAGCCGGCCCGGCGAATCGTGGTTGCCGGCGATGACCACCACCTGCAGGTGCGGCACCGCGGCCTTGGCGCGCTGCAGGAAACGGTACAACTGGCGGTGCGCGAAGGCCGACGGGTTGGCGTTGTCGAACACGTCCCCCGCGATCAGGAGCGCATCGATGCGCTCGGCGACGAGCGTCTCCACCAGCCAGTCGAGGAAGCACTGGTGTTCGTAGATCCGGTCGAAATTGTGCAGGGTCTGGCCGAGGTGCCAGTCGGAAGTGTGCAGCAGCCGCATGGGGTCGAAAAAGCAAAGTCTGGTCGGCGCCAACTATAACGCATCGGCCTCCCGAATGCCCCAGGCTTCGACAGCCCTTGTCGAAACTTCACTACAATGGCCGCATGAGCGAACTCATTCTTTCGGCCGGCGCCGCGCGCGCCCTCCACCTGGCGGCCCAGGGACTGGATACGGCGCGCCGCCGGCGCGCCGTCAAGGCGGACGTGCTGGATGCGATCCGGCGCATGGAGATGCTGCAGATCGACACCATCAGCGTGGTGGCGCGCAGCCCCTACCTGGTGCTGTGGAGCCGGCTCGGCGACTACGATCCCGCCTGGCTGGACGAGTTGCTGGCCGAAGGCCGCCTGTTCGAATACTGGGCCCACGAAGCCTGCTTCCTGCCGATCGAGGACTACGGCCTGTACCGGCACCGCATGCTGGACCCGGAGCGGATGGGCTGGAAGTATTCGGCGCGCTGGATGCGCGAGCATGCCGACGTGGTCGAACGCCTGCTGGCCCACGTGCGCGAGCACGGCCCGGTGCGCTCGGCCGAGTTCGAGCGTAAAGACGGGAAGGGCGGCGGCTGGTGGGAGTGGAAGCCGGAAAAGCGCGCCCTGGAGGTGCTGTTCACGGCGGGGCGGCTGATGATCGCGCGGCGCCAGAACTTCCACCGGGTCTACGACCTGGCCGAGCGCGTGCATCCGGGATGGGACGACAGCCGCCTGCCGGACGAAGACGCGGTGCGGCGCGAATTCGCCCTGCGCACCGTGCGCGCCCTGGGCCTGGCCAGGGCCGCCTGGATCCCCGACTACCACCGCACCCGCCGCCCGCACGTGGATCCGGCCCGGCTGGCCGACGAAGGCTTGCTGGTGCGCGCCCGGGTGGATGGCTGGAGCGAGCCGGTCTACCTGCATCCCGAACACCTGGAACGCGCCCGCGCGGCCGCGGAAGGAGCGCTGACCCCGAGCGTGACGACCCTGCTGTCGCCCTTCGACCCGGTGGTCTGGGACCGCCGCCGCGCGCTCGAATTGTTCGGCTTCGACTACCGGCTCGAATGCTATACGCCGGCCGAGAAACGCCGCTATGGCTACTTCACCCTGCCGCTGCTGCGGCGCGGCGCGCTGGTGGGACGGATCGACGCCAAGGCGCACCGCAAGGCGGGCATGTTCGAGCTCAAGAGCGTCGCCCTGGAGCCCGGCGTGCGCCCGAGCGCGCGCTTCGCGGCCGATGTCGCCGGGGCGGTGCGGCGCTGCGCGCGCTGGCATGGATGCCCCCAGGTCGGCATCGGCCATACCGATCCCGGTGCGCTCGGTTCCCTGCTTGCCGGGGCCTTGGCCGAAGACGCCCGTGCAGTGACATGAGCTTATTTAGTTCCTACCCGGGTGTTTGACACACCTCAAGTCTGCACGTGTCCTTCTCTCTACACTTGAGTTCCCGCCGGCCAGCGACAACCCTATAAGAAACGTTGGCCGTCCCGACAAAGCATCCCCCGGTTCATGCATCCCGACCCACACGGCCGTGCTGCCATGCTGGCGGAGCCATTCTAAGAGGAGACACAATGCTGACGTCAACCTATACGCTGGTCGCCCTATCCGTCGAGCAGGCACGCGCGCGGGTCGAGGTGGAGGCGCTCATGGAGCGCTGGCGGCCCAATACCTGGTGGGGCGAAGGCCCGCATCAATGGACCTTGCGCCAGTTCGAACAGGCCTGCGAGGCGCTGCGGCGCGTGTATGAAAGCTGCCACTGGCGCAAGCTCGACAGGTTCGTGCTGCCGGCGCTGCGCCGTGCCGGGGCGGCGGCGGAGTCGCTGCTGGTGCGTCTCGAAGGACTGAGCCGGCGCGCGCTGGATGCGCGCGTCGCGGCCCAGGCCAAGGCCGCCGCGGGCAGTCCCGAATGCCTGCGCGCCGTCGAGCACTGCTGCAGCCTGCTGCTAGAAAAGCTGGAGCTCGAGGAGCGCGAGCTGTTTCCGCTGGCGCGCGCCCTGATCTCGGGCGAGACCTGGTTCGCCATCGCCAACCAGATGCTGGCGCACGACTCCAGCCAATATGAAGCCCGTTCCGCCGCCCCAGGCCTGGCGAGCGGCGCTGAATATTCCACCCGGCAAGGCCCTACGTTGCCTCTGGTTCATTGAATCAGAACAGATGGGGGAGTAGACCATTCGACGCATGGTTCTTTGCTATGATGGGGGTTTTGGAAGTGCGATTCCATCATGTTCGAATTCCTATTCAAGCGGCAGGGCGGAGACAAGTCGACGGCTGGACCCGACGCTGCCGCGCCGGGCGGGCAGCCGTCCGGCAAGGCGTCCGGGCAAGGTGCGTCCCATGGCCCGGCGCCGGGAGGGCAGGGCGGGCCGAATACGTCCCGTGAACAGCAGGCCGAGCAGCTCAGGCAGCTGAACGGCGACGAGGCCGCCGCCGTCGAATTCCTCCTCCGTTCCGAGTTTTCCGAATTGCGCCTGGCTGCTGCCGAGCTGGTCCACAGCCGGGAGCAGCTCGAGCGCGTCCATGCGGCGATGCGCAACACCGACCGCCGCGTCGCCAAGCTCACCCAATCCCGGCTGGATGCGATCCGCCACCACGAAGCCGAGCTGCGCCGCGGCCAGGAAGCACTGGCCCAGGCGCGCGCGCTGCTGGGCGACCACCTGCTGACGCCCAACCATGTTGCCGAGCTGGACCGTAAATGGGCGATCACCAAGGCGCCCGAGCTGGCGCCCGAGTTCGACGCGGTGCGCGCGGAACTGGCGCAGCGCCTGGAAGCCCAGGTGCAGCTGCAGCGCGCCATGATCGACCGCCTGGCGGCCCTGCGCCAGCTGGACGGCGCCGGCCTCGACGCCGGCGCGCTGTCCGAACGCCTGGCGAGCCTGCAGCACGAACAGGAAGCGGCGCTGGTCGCACCCGAGCACGCCTCGCTGCCGCGCGCCCTGGTGGCCGAGTTCGCCAGCGAGCATGCGCGCCTGACGGCGGGCCTGGCGACCATCGAACAGGACCAGGCGGCGCTGGCCGCGCGCGAGGCCGCGCTGAACGACTGGCAGGGCAAGCCGCAGGCCGAACTCAAGCCCGAGCAGCTGCGCAAGGACTGGAACCGCCTGCCGGCGCTGCCCGCGAACGCGGCCGGCGCCCAGCTCCAGCAGCGCTTCGATGCGCTGCTGGCCGCCTTGCCGCAGGAAGTGCGCAAGCCCAAGCCGGAGCCAAGCGCAGCGAAGCCCGCCAAGCCGCAGCAGGCGGGAGCCCCTTCCGCCCAGGACCGGAAGCCGGCGCGCGGCGCCGACCAGCAATTCATCGACAACATGGACGCGCTGGAAGCGGCCCTGCAGCAGGGCTCGCTCCACAGTGCCGCCGAGCTCGACAAGGCCCTGAAGGACAGCAAGGACAAGGGCATGCGCCTGAGCCCGGCCCAGGCCGACCGGCTCGGCCAGCTGCGTGCCGAGCTCAAGCGCCTGTCGGACTGGGCGCGCTGGGGCGGCAATGTCTCGCGCGAAGAACTGATCAAGACCGTCGAGGCGCTGCCCACCCAGAACCTGGCGATGAGCGAGCTGGCCAAGAAGGTCGGCAGCATGCGCGACCGCTGGAAGGCGCTGGACAGCTTGTCGGGCGCCGCGCCGCGCAGCCTGTGGGAGCGCTTCGACGCCGCCTGCACCGCCGCCTATGCGCCGGCCGCCGCCCACTTCCGCCAGCTGGCCGACGAGCGCCACGCCAACGCCGCGCGCGGCCAGGCCCTGGTCGAGGAAGCCCAGGCCGAGATCGCGCGCCTGCAATCGGGCGAGGCCGACTGGAAGCATGTCTCCGGCACGGTGCAGCGCCTGCGCATGGCCTGGAGCCACCTGGGCGCCATCGACCGCAAGGACAAGAAGCGTCTCGACCAGCTGTTCTCCGAAGCCTTGACCACCTTGCAAAAACCCCTGGAAACCCAGCGCCAGGTGGAGATGGGCGTGCGCGAGCAGCTGATCGAGGAAGCCCAGGCGCTCGATCCGCACGACCGCCACGCGGTCGACCTGCTGCGCGAGCTGCAGCACCGCTGGCAGGAGCACGCGCGCGCCTTGCCGCTCGAGCGCAAGGCCGAGCAGGCGCTGTGGCAGCGCTTCCGCGCCGCCTGCGATGCGCTGTTCGCGGCGCGCAAGGAACACGTCCATGCGGCCGACTCCGAACGGCGCGCCCACGAAGCGGCCAAGGAAGCGCTGTGTGCGCGCCTGGAAGCCGCCGCGCCCGAGGCGACCCCGGCCACCGCCGGCAAGCTGGTGCGCGAGGCGGCCGCCGAATGGCAGGCGATCGGCCCGGTGCCGCGCGCCCACGAGGCGCGCATCGAGAAGCGCTACCACGCCGCCGTGGCCCAGGTGCAGCACCATGCCGACGTGGCGCGCCGCGCCGCCGGCCTGGCCCTGGCCGGCGCGGTGCGCGACAAGCTGCGCCTGATCCAGGCGCTGGAAAACGCCCTGGTCAACCCGGACGCCCACACCCACGCCGCCGACTGGCGCCAGCGCTGGGAAGCCATGCTGCCGCTCGAAGGTCCCTACGAAAGCCTGCTGCATGCACGTTTCGAGGCGGCCCTCGCTGCACTGGACGGCGAGCGCGCCGGCTACGCGCGCCAGCTGGAGGCCAACCGCGAACGCGTGCAGCACGAGCTGCTGAAGCTCGAGATCGCGGCCGGCATCGACAGCGGCCCCGAATTCGCGCGCGAGCGTCTCAAGCTCCAGGTCGAAGTGCTGCAAAATTCGCTGAAGTCCGGCCAGAAGCCGGGCGCGCAGGGCGATGCGCTGCGCCAGCTCCTGAGCGTACCGGCGCTGGCGGATGCGCGCACCGAGACGCGGATCGAACAATTGTTAATGCGGCAGGCCAAGGAGGGCAAGTGAGGGTAGACGTTCGGGTGCAGGCGGGGGACTTTGACTTAAGCAGTGAGGTCGCGCGGCTGCGCGAAGGCGATGCGCGCGTGGGCGCGGTAGTGAGTTTCGTCGGCACGGTGCGCGACCTGAACGAGGGCGCGCAGGTGGCCGAGCTGGAGCTCGAACACTATCCCGGCATGACGGAAAAGTCGCTGGAGGACATCGTGGCCCAGGCGCGCGAGCGCTGGCCGCTGTACGGCGCGCTGGTGATCCACCGCATCGGCCCCATGAAGCCGCTCGACCAGATCGTGCTGGTGGCCTGCACCGCCGCGCACCGCGGCGAAGCCTTCGCCGCCTGCGAGTTCATCATGGACTACCTCAAGACCGACGCGCCGTTCTGGAAGAAGGAGCAGACCCCTGACGGCGCGCGCTGGGTCGATGCGCGCACGAGCGACGACAGCGCCAAGGCGCGCTGGGCCGCGCGTTGAGCTGGCTCGCGGTCGGCGCCGGCGCCGCCCTCGGCGCCTGGCTGCGCTGGGGCTTCGGATTGTGGCTGGGCGGTTTCCACGCCTTCGTGCAGGCGGGAACCCTGGCGGCCAACCTGGTAGGCGGCTTCCTGGTGGGGATGGCGATCAGCCTCTTTTCCGCTTATCCGCAGCTGGCGCCGGAATGGCGCCTGTTCGTCATCACCGGCTTCCTCGGCGGGCTGACGACCTTCTCCAGCTTCTCGGGCGAATCGGTGACCCTGCTGCAGCGGGGCGAGTACGGCTGGGCGCTGGTGCATGGGGCGCTGCACCTGTTCGGCTCGCTTGTCTTGTGCGCAGCGGGCTTTGCAACGTGGCGGGCGCTGCGCGGTTGAACCGCATTTCCTTTGGCGCTGTCACCGTTGAGTGTTGAATCTTCCTTAACTGCTGAGGTCTAACGAGGATCCATAT